>JBBSOS010000285.1:0-3915 GCA_038259505.1 Candidatus Limnocylindrales bacterium
CGGGTTGGTGACCTGGGCGAAGCTCTGCCGCAGGTGATCGGCGAGGGGCCGATCGAGGTGCGATGAGCCGGGCGTCGGTGTGTCGTCGCCCATGCTCCACAGCGGCTCATGCGCCTCAAGGGCCATGGTCTTGATGTCCAGCCGCTGCCGCTCGGCATCGAGGCCGGCGATCCAGCGATGGTTGAGTGAGGTCCGCCGGGTCGGCGCCACCACGGGCAGGGACACGGGGCCCGTCTGGGCATCCGGCAGGGTCGGCACCTGGCGCCGGCTGCTGGCGCGCATGGTCGAGCGGGCGGCATCCTCGCGCGCCTGTCGATCGTGCCGGATGACCCGCCGCTCGACGTCCACGACGATGATCTCGCCCGGGCCGAGTCGCCGGCGCTCGACGGTCTCGGCAGCGCTGATGGGGATCGAGCCGCCTTCGGAGGCCGCTGCGACGAGACCCGAGCCGGTGACCGTCACCGAGAGTGGCCGGAGACCGTTGCGGTCGAGCATCGCGCCCACCCGGATGCCGTCGCTGAAGCACAAGGCCGCGGGGCCATCCCAGGGTGCCATGAGCCCGGCGGCACGCCGGCGCAGTGCGTCGAGTTCCGGCACTGTTTCGGTCCGCAGCCCGGCCGCATCGGGGATGGCCACCAGCAAGGCGGCATCGAGGCGCCAGCCGGACGCGACCAGCAGTTGCAACGTCTCGTCCAGCGACAGGGAATCGGACGCGGACTCGTCCAGTAATGGCCCAAGAGCGGCCAGTCGCTCGCCGATCCGGCCACCCAGCCTGGCGCGCCGGCCCCGGACCTGCTCCCGGTTGCCGCGCACCGTGTTGATCTCCCCATTGTGGGCAAGCACCCGGAACGGCTGGGCGAGGGACCAGGTCGGCCGGGTGTTGGTCGCGTATCGCTGGTGGAAGACTGCGTGGCTCAGGGCGAGGTCGAGCCGGAGGTCAGGGTAGAGGCTGCCCAGCCGCTCGCCGGCCACGAGACCCTTGTAGACGATGGTGCGCGAGGATGCCGACGCGACCGCGAACCCATCGATCCCCGCGGCCCGGGTCGCGATCTCGACCCGCCGTCGGGCCAGGAGGAGTCGCTGCTCGAGGTCCGCGCGCGGCGTGCCGGATGGTGCGCTGACGACCGCCTGCTCGACGGTCGGCAGGCTGGCCCGGGCGTCACGGCCAAGCGCGTCCGGGTCCACCGGCACGCTGCGCCATCGCTCGACTGCCAGGCCCTCCGCGAGGACCGCCTGGCCGAGCAGCCCGCGAGCCTGCTCGGCCGCCTCGGCATCCCGGGGCAGGAAGACCATGAACACGCCCGGATCGCCAGGGACGTCGGGCGCGATGTGTCGCAGCAGGGGCGCCTCGAGCGGCAGCATGATGCCCGCGCCGTCACTCGACGCACCGTCCGCGGCGAATGCACCCCGATGCGCGAGAGCGCCGAGTCCCGCCAGCGCCAGCGATACCACCCGGTCCCGCGCCGACCCCAACGAGTCCGCGACGAATCCGACGCCACATGCGTCATGCTCGAAGCGCGGGTCGTAGAGTGGGTAGGCGGGGTCGAATGGCATCAGTGCACCTCGGTCCAGGGGACGGCGGACCCGCGGGACCGGCCCCTCCGGGATCCCGTTGGTCATCGACGGAGTCGCACCGTAGCCTGCCCGACCCGCCTGGGTCAGCACCGCAAGGGTTCTGACACGGTTGCGAATAGGTTACGGAGCCTGCTGTGGGCGGGCCCGGTGAGGCCGGGTCGCCGATCGGCGCTCTTGACGATCACGCTGACGATCACGCTCGACGGCCGCGCCTGACCGACGGGACCATGCGACCATCCGTGCTGGCCACCGTGGACCCCGGTCCGCGGCGTCAGGCCGGTCAAGCCCCCCACGCGAGGATCGCCCGTGGAACACGAGCCAGTCCTCATCGCCACGATCGCGGTCGGCCTGTCACTCGCCTTCGTGCTGGGTATGGTCTGTCGGCGCCTGCGCCTCCCGACGCTCATCGGCTATCTCGCGGCGGGCGTCCTCATCGGGCCATATACCGCCGGGTACGTCGCCGATGCGGCCGTCGCCACGGAGCTGGCCGAGATCGGCGTCATCCTGCTCATGTTCGGGGTGGGCATCCACTTCTCGGTGCGCGACCTGCTTGCCGTGCGTGCCATCGCGGTGCCCGGCGCACTTGGCCGAATCCTCATCGTCACCATCGCTGGGACGGCGGTCGGCATGCTCCTGGGCTGGGGTCTGGTCGGCGGCATCGTCCTGGGTCTGGCCATCTCCGTGGCCAGCACGGTGGTCGTGCTGCGGGCGATCATCGGGCGGGGCGAGCTCGATTCGGTCCAGGGGCGAGTCGCGGTCGGATGGCTCATCGTCGAGGACCTGTTCACCGTGGTGGTGCTGGTCCTACTGCCCAGCATCGCGCCGCTCATCGGTGGCACGCCCGACGCCCACCCCTCCGACTTCGGCCCCGTCGGCCACCTGGCTATCGCGGTCGTGAGCGCGATCGTGTTCGCCGTTGTCATGCTGGTCCTGGGTGCCAGGGTGGTGCCCTGGGCGCTCGACCTGGTGGCGCGCGAGCGCTCCCGGGAACTGTTCGTGCTGGCGGTCCTGGCACTCGCCCTGGGCGTGTCGTATGTGGGCTACCAGGTGTTTGGCGTCACGCTCGCGCTCGGTGGCTTCCTGGCCGGAGCGGCGGTCAGCGACTCCGATCTCAGCCACCAGGCAGCAGCGGAGGCGTATCCGCTGCGCGACGCGTTCACGGTGCTGTTCTTCGTATCCGTGGGCATGCTGGTCGACCCGGCCTGGATCGTTGCCAACCCGCTCCCGGTCCTGCTCGTGTCGGCCGTGGTCATCGGTGTCAAGTGGATCGCCACGTACGGCATCGTGGTCGGGCTTGGTCATTCGTCGCGTATCGGGCTCACGGTGGCCGGGGCATCGTCCCAGGTGGGCGAGTTCTCGTTCATCCTCGTTGCCCTTGGCGTGACCTTGGGTCTGGTACCGGATGCGGCGCTGCAGGTGGTCGTCGCGGCCGCGCTGGTGTCCATCACGGTCAACCCGGTCCTGCTGCGAATGGTCGATCCGCTGGTGGTCCGGTTCGATGCGCTGCCGCGGCTTCGGCGGCTCAGCGAGCGATCGGTCGCTGATGTGGCGGTCATGGACCGGTCGCACCCCGAGGACCGCCTCGCGAACCACGCGGTCGTGTGTGGTCACGGCCGGGTGGGCAGGCTCATCACGTCGGCGCTCGACCGGCGGGGACTGCCGTACGTCGTCGTCACGGACGATCGGTACGAGACCATGCGACTCCGAGGGCTGGGCGTTCCCACCCTCTTCGGTGATGCCGCGAATCCGGAACTCCTGGCGCACGCGCACGTGGCAGCGGCTCGGGTGCTCGTCGTGGCCATCGCGGACGCCCACGCTGCGCGACTCATCGTCGAGCGGGGACGCGAGATGGCGCCCCGGATCTCGGTCGTGGTACGCACGCATAGCGAATCGGAGCGGGATGCCTTCGACGCCATGGGCAGCGCGGTCCGACCGGTCATGGGTGAGCTCGAGGTGGCGATGCAGATGACGCGCTATGCCCTGACCAGATTCGGCGTGAGCATGATCGAGGCCGAGGCGGTGGCGCAGGGTCTTCGGGGCCGCGCCGGACGACCGTGGCCATAGCCACACCCGACATCTGCACAGTGGGTTGGAACGACCGACCCCGTGGTGGAGCGGGGACGTTTGACCAACGGCTCGTCGCGTCGCACCATCGCTGGGTGCCCGAGATGATCCTGACGTCTGCCGCCCAACCCGGTGACTCGGGTGTGCCTGCCAACGAGGGTGTGCCTGCCGCCGAGCCAGGTGACCTGGGCGTGCCTGCCGCCGAGCCAGGTGACCTGGGCGTGCCTGCCGCCGAGCCCGGTGACCTGGGCGTGCCTGCCGCCGAGCCCGGTGACC
>JBBSOS010000286.1:0-3882 GCA_038259505.1 Candidatus Limnocylindrales bacterium
CCTTGTTCAACGAGCCCGGGCCGGAGGTCACGGCCGACGAATGGGCGGTCCTGGAGGAGGCGGTCGCGCGACTGAGCGCCTCGGCAGCGGTGACGGTCATGTCGGGGAGCCTGCCGCCGGGTGTGCCACCCGATGCCTATGCGCGCCTCGTCCGACGGGCCCGCGCGTCGGGTTCCAAGACGCTGGTCGACGCGGATGGGCCGGCGCTGCGCGCCGCTATCGAAGCCCATCCCGATGTCGTGACGCCCAACCGCGCCGAGCTGCAGGCGGCGACCGGCATCGATGGTCCGCGGGCGGCGGCTGCGTGGCTTCGCGCCAGGGGTGCGGCTGCGGTCGTGGCCACGCTTGGATCCGATGGCCTCATCGCCGTGACGCCCGACGGCGCGTGGGCCGCACGGCTGTCCCGGGACCTGGAGCCCGTCAATCCCACAGGTGCCGGGGATGCCTGCGCCGCAGTGCTGGCTGCCGGCATCGAGGCCGGACGCCCGTGGCCGGACATGCTCGCGGACGCGGTCGCCTGGTCCGCGGCGTCCGTCATGTCCCCCATCGCAGGCGAGATCGACATGGGCGAACTGGAGCGTGTTCGAGCCTGGGTCGTGACGGAGGAGTTCGATGCCTCGCACCTCCGCCGCTGACATCGTCGTCGCCGCGCTCCGTGCCGGGCATGGCATCGCCGCGTTCAATATCATCGGCCTGGAGCATGCGGAGGCGATCGTGCGGGGGGCGGCCCGTGTCGGCGCGCCGGTCATCCTCCAGATCAGCCACAACTGCGCCGACTTCCACGGTGGACTGGAGCCCATCGCACTGGGTGCGATGGCGATCGCCCGGACCGCGCCCGGACCCGTCGCGGTCCATCTCGATCATGCCCGCTCCGAGGCGCTGGTGGACGAGGCCGTGGAGCTGGGCATCGACTCCGTGATGTTCGATGCCTCGAACATGGCTGACGAGGACAACGCCGCGGCGACGCGCCGGGTCACGGACGCATGCCACGCTCGTGGCGTCTGGGTCGAGGCAGAGCTGGGCGAGGTCGGCGGCAAGGATGGCGTCCACAGCGCCACCGCGCGGACCGATCCTGGAGCCGCAGCCCGGTACGTGGACGCGACCGGTGTCGATGCGCTCGCGGTCGCGGTCGGATCGTCGCACGCGCGGCCCGAGCGAGACGCGATGCTGGACCTGGACCTCGTGCGTCGTCTGGCAGCAGCAGTGCCACGGCCGCTCGTGCTGCACGGGTCGTCGGGTGTCCCCGACGACCTGCTGGCCGCGGCCGTGGCGGCTGGCCTGACAAAGATCAACATCGCGACCCAGCTCAACCGGGTGTTCACGTCCGCCATCAGGCGCACACTGGCTGACAACGAGTCGATGACCGATCCGCGTCGCTACCTCGAACAGGGTCGGGACGCGGTCGCGGACGAGGTGGAGCGTCTGATCGGGATCGTGACGCACGAGCGTCTGGGTGCCTGATCGCGCCGCCGTTGCCTTGCTGCTCCTGTCAGGGAGAGCTCTGCGGACCTCGCTGGCGCCGTGCTTCGTAGAACATGATCGCGGCAGTGGCGCTCACGTTGAGGCTGTCGGCGACGCCCAGCATCGGGATTCGCACGGAGGTCGCTAGGGTATCGCGCCAGATCCCCGACAGGCCGTCGGCCTCGCTGCCGAGCACGATGGCCACGCCGCCAGTCAGGTCGGCATCGGAGTATGCGACCGGTGCATCGACCAGCGTCACCACGCACCGGATGCCCTCGTCCGCCAGCCATCCCTGGGCGGCCACGGCATCGGTCACCGCGAGCGGCACCGAGAAGACCGTGCCCAGGCTGGCCCGGATGGCATTCGGGTTCCAGGGGTCGCTCAACGGGTCGGCCACGATGACCGCATCGATCCCGGCGCCGTCTGCCGAGCGCAGCAGGGCACCGAGATTGCCGGGTTTCTCGAGGGCCTCCACGACCGCCAGGAGCGGCTCGTCGGGCAGCGTCAGCGCATCGAGTGACACATCCGGCGCGACGGCCACGGCCAGCAGCCCGTCCGTGCGATCGCCGAACGCCATGCGGGCCATGAGCTCGGCGGTCACCGCGACCACGCTGCCACCAGCCATGGTCGCGGCGCGCAACGCACGATGAGCGTCGCTCCCCGCGCGGTCGATGAGCTCCTGGGAGACGAACACGGTCCGGATGCCGATGCCCGCGGCCGCGGCCCGGTCGATCTCACGAGCCCCATCGATGAGCATCATGCCCTGCGCGCGACGTTCACGCGACGTGCGCAGGCTCATGGCGGAGTGGATACGAGGGTTGCTGATGCTGCTCAATGGGGCAGGTGCACTCATGGGTGGAGTATGGCCGGAAGGGTGCCCGCCGCGTCCCCCGAATGCTGGCCGCGGCGCCCCGGATGCCGTCCACCGGGCACGACTCGACGCAGTGCTCACACGACGATCACATGCCGTTGATCCGGCGAGCGTACTCTCCACCAAGCGCCTGAACGCCGGTCGGCAGATGGCCCCGGCGAGCGCTTGGAACCTGGAGGAGGTCACCATGGGTCATACCCACAAGGTGTCAGCGGTCGTGCTGGGTACGGCCGCCCTGTTGGCGGGCGTGGTGCCGGCCGCGGCGCAGAGTCCCGAGGCCAGCATGGCCCCGGCGATGTCGATGGACGACCTGGTCGCGGCGGCGACCGCGGAGGGCACGCTCAACGTCATCGCGCTGCCGCGAGACTGGTGCAACTACGCGGGCGCCATCGATGGCTTCAAGGCCAAGTACGGTCTGGCGGTCAACGAGATCAACCCCAACGCCGGTTCCGGCGACGAGGTGCAGGCGATCATCGCCAACAAGGACAGTGGCGGCGATGCGGCGCCCGATGTCGTGGACGTGGGTCTCTCATTCGGCCCCGACATGGTGTCCCAAGGCCTGCTCCAGCCCTACAAGGTGAGCACCTGGGGCGAGATCCCCGATACGGTGAAGGACCCGAACGGCAACTGGTACGGCGACTACTACGGCGTGCTGTCGTTCGAGACCAATACCCAGGTCGTGCCCAACCCGCCCAAGGATTGGTCCGACCTGCTCAAGCCGGAGTACAAGGGCCAGGTCGCCCTTGCCGGTGATCCCAACGTGGCCAACCAGGCCATCCAGACCATCCTTGCGTCGTCGCTCGCCAATGGCGGCACCCTCGACGACGCAAGTGCCGGCCTGGCATTCTGGAAGCAGATCGTCGACGCGGGCAATTTCGTGCCGGTCATCGCGACCGCGCCTACCGTCGACCACGGTGACACACCCATCACCGTCCGCTGGAACTACAACGCTCTCGCCAACCGCGACCAGGCGGCAGCGGACAGCGGCCTGGTCATCGATGTCGCCATCCCGGCCTCCGGGCCGTTCGGCGGCGTGTATGTCCAGGGAATCAGCGCCTATGCACCGCACCCCAACGCTGCCAAGCTGTGGGAGGAATACCTGTACTCCGACGAGGGCCAGAACGAGTGGCTCAAGGGCTACTGCTACCCGGCCCGCTTCGATGCCATGAAGGCGGCTGGGACGCTCGACGCGGACGCCCTGGCGAAGCTGCCTGATGCCACCGGCGCGGTGTTCCCGACGCTCGACCAGCTGAACGCGGCGGCGACGCTCATCGCCGATCCGGCCAAGGGCTGGAACGCCGTCGTGGGTGCGCCGCCGGTCCAGGCGAGCGCCGCTCCCTGATCCGTACCTCGCAGCACTGACGGCGCCGTGACCGACGTCGCGGCCCAGGCAGCCCGGACCCAGGACGCGCCCAGCGCGCGCTCTGGGTCCGGGCGGTCGCGTGCCTGGCTGGGGACGCTGCCCTTCCTGCTGTTCGCGCTGCTGTTCCTGCTACTGCCGGTCTGCTTCCTCGTCGCGGGCAGCCTCAACGATGCCAGCGGCAACCTGA
>JBBSOS010000287.1:0-3872 GCA_038259505.1 Candidatus Limnocylindrales bacterium
AGTTGAACAGGACCCGACCCCCGCGGATACTGCCCACCTGTTGCGCAGCATCAGCGATGAGCCCCGGGTAGAGTTCCCGAAATGCGACGTCCTGTCCGTCTGCGGCGATGGCGTGCCACGGCGGCCCATAGGTGTCCATGTGGATGCCTGCGAACGGGACGTGGCGCATCGCACGGGTGTATTCCTGGAGCAGGGTCCGACGCCAGTGGGTACCCGCTCGCAGGTCGTTGATGAAGAACGTGCCACCCAGGCTGAGGGGTTCGCCGCCCGCTCCGAACACGCGGTCATCCGGGAATCGCTGCACGAACTCGGCTTCGGCACCGTAGACCGAGCCGTACGCCATGGTCGCGATGCCCACCGATCGTGCCGCGGAGATCGCCGACCGCAACGCGTGATGCGACACGACCCGACCGAGCGCGTCCCTGAAGGGGTCTGCGCCGTCCGGGGGCATGTACCGGTAGTGGCGCCACATCCAGTCGTACGCCTGGGCGACGGTGACGTGCCAGTCCCGCAGCGCCCGTGCCCGCCGAGCACCGCTCGCGGCGTTGCGGTACTCCACGAGCGCCGCGTGTCGGGGTGACTCCCACCAGCCCTCGATGGCTTCGATCGCCGTGCTGGCCTCGCCCATGAGCGTCCCATCGGCGGCCTCCACGGACACCCGCACGCCGTAGCCGTGGCGCGGCACGAGTGGCAACCTGACGCGCGATCGGATCGTCCGACTCACATCTGCCGGCCGCAGCGGGCGCGTCGTCGACTCCAGGATGCGCTCGACATCGAGCAGTTCGAGCCGCACCAGGACGGCTCGGGGCCCACCGTTGGCCAGCCGAATGGTCACCGGTACCGACGAGCCGGCTGGTGCCCATGTGCGCGCCGTCTCGACGTGGATGCGGATGCCGCCCCGACGCTCATTCACCGGGCAGCCTCCCGGCATGCTGGAGTTCGGAGCGAAGCGACAACCACGAGGCATGGGACCAGAGCAACGGCTGCGCCGACTCCCCCCACGCCTCCTGCCATCCATCGACCCGTTCCGGATGGAGCGCGTGGTGGGCCACCTGCTCCGGCAGGGCACCATCGGGTCCCGCCTGTCGCGACATCCAGCGAAGCCCGTCGAGCGCTCGTTGTCGATCGCCCGGAGCGTCCCGCCGCAGGCGTGCCCGAGCCAGGGCGGACGTCAGCAGGAGCCACTCACCGCCACCGTAGTAGGTGTCGCCGAGGTATCGATAGACGCCACCATCCGCAGACTCGAGCTCCTCCTCGATGCGCCGCAACGTCATCGCGAACCGGGGATGAGCGACATCCACGAGCGCGTACGGCGCGGCGATCCAGAGCAGGCTGGCATCGACCTCGGACGTGCCTACCCACTTGGTCCAGCTCCCGCCACCGGGTGCCAGAAGCAGGCGCCGCAGGGAGTCGCGTGCCTCGGCGACCTCCGGCAGGCGGCTCGCGGCCCCCGCGAGCGATTCAGCTGCATCGAGCCCTGCCAGGATCGCTGCCTGGGTACTGGTGTGCACGTGGCCCGCGAACTCCTCCCATGCATCAGAGCAGGGGGTCGCCCAGAGGGCGGCCAGGTAGCGCGCCGCGAGGTCCAGGGCTTCAAGATATGCCGGACGCAGCGCACCGCCATGCCGAACGTGATGGGCGAGGCTCCACAACCAGAGACCGGGTCCGTCCGACTGGAATGCGGGCCAGTCGTCGATCACGATCGACCCATCCATCGCATATCGGCACTGGAGGAAGTCGGCGCGATCGGGCGCCTGACCATCCCTGATAGCCACGATGCTTCGTTCGATGCCCGCGGCGCCTCGCCTGACCACATCGGCGGCCCAGTCGTGGAACCGGCCGGACATCGTGAGCTGCCCGATGAGGTCCAGCGACTCGGCCACGAATGCTCCATCCCGGAGCCACGCGTATCCGTACTGGCTGAAGGTCGGGCTGGCCACAAAGGCGCCACTGCCGGCCTGTCCATCGCCGATGATCTCCAGGCTGCGTCGCGCCAGTGTGGCATCGTCGAATGTCATGGCGAGACCCGGCGAGCGACCATGTTCACCCCTTGGTGGCGCCGACGAAGGCGCCGGCGACGAAGTGCCGCTGCAACAGGACGAACAGGACCAGGACGGGCGCCAGCGCGATCAGTGATGCCGCAAACACCAGGCCCCACTCGGTCGATTGCGAACGCTGGAGCAGCCGGATACCGATGGGCAGCGTGTACAGCTCCTTGTCCGAGAGCGTGGTGATGGCCCACGTGAACTCGTCCCACGCGGCGAGATAGCTGAAGATCGTCACCGTGGCAAGTCCTGGCTTGGCGAGTGGCAGGGCGATGGATCGAAAACTGCGCCACACCCCGGCGCCGTCGACCTCTGCGGCGTCGAACAGCTCCTGGGGCATCGCCGCGAAGAAGCCCCGCAACAGGAACGTGTTGAGGGCCAGGTTCATGACCGAGTACACGATGACGAGACCCCACAGGCTGTTGAGCAGGCCAAGGTCCCTGGCCAGCACGAACTGCGGGATGAGCAGCACCATGCCCGGGACCATCATCGTGAACAGCAGGATCCCGAAGAGCACGCGCCTGCCGGGGAACTCGTAGCGAGCGAAACAGAAGCCGAGCATCGCTGACAGGCTGACCGAGATGACCGTCGACAGGGTGGCCACGAACAGGCTGTTGAGGAAGTATCGACCGAAGTCGCCGCTCGACCAGGCTCGCACGAAGTTGTCGAGGGTCGGTTCGCTGGGGATGAGCTGGGGCGGGATCTCCAGCACGAACTGATGCGGCTTGAGCGCGGTCGAGACCATGAACGCGAACGGCAGGATCATGACCGCACCGAAGGCAAATGCGAGCGCGACGGTGGCCAGTCGCAGCAGTCGGCCTCGCCGGTCGATGATCGTCATGTGAGGCCCTCGCGCCGCGCGAAGCGGAGTTCGATGAGGCTGACGACACCGATGACTGCGGCCAGGATGAAGGACAGCGCGGCCCCGTAGCCCAGGTCGATCTCCGAGAATGCCTGCTTGTAGGTGTACGTGAGGACGACATCGGTGCTGTTGAGCGGTCCACCGATGGTCCCGGTCGCCGCCGAGGACATCACGAAGATGCTGATGAACGCGGAGAAGCCACCGATGGTCAGGACGATGGTCAGGAAGATGATCGTCGGCCGGAGGAACGGCAGGGTCACGTTCCGGAAGCGGTCCCAGGCCGTGGCGCCGTCCATCGCGGCGGCTTCATGCAGCTCGAGGGGGACCGAGGTCAGTCCGGCAAGGAAGATGACCATCGCCCAGCCGACGCCCTTCCAGATGCCCAGCACCGCGATGGCCCAGATGGCGGTGGACGGCTCAGCGAGCCACGCGACGTTCTTGCTGGTCACGCCCAGGACGTCGTGGAGCAGCCAGTTGAGGACACCAGTCTGGCCGTTGTACAGCCACACGAAGATGAGGGACACGATGACCCAACTGGTGATGACCGGCAGGTAGTACACGAGCCGCAGCACACCTCTCCCGCGGAACCCCTGGTTGAGCAGGAGCGCGGCGCCCAGTCCCAGGAGCATCTGGCCGACGACCGTGACCACGGTGTAGCCTACCGTGGTCGTCAGCGCTCGCAGGAACATCGGGTCGCGCAACGCGTGCGTGTAGTTGTCGAGTCCCAGGAACTGTGACTCGCCGCGGAGCCTCCAGTCGGTGAAGCTCATCACGAACGACTGCAGGAGCGGGTAGGCCACCCATGCTGCATACAACAGCAGACCGGGCAACAGCAGGGCGTAGATCGGCAGGTAGCGTCGAAGACGTGAGCCGCCCACGTCCGTGCGGCGGCCCGTGACGACCGAGGGGGAGGGTCGTGATCGTCGAGCGACCAAGCGACCACTCCTCCCGGTCAGTGTTGGCTC
>JBBSOS010000288.1:0-3857 GCA_038259505.1 Candidatus Limnocylindrales bacterium
CGAGGACGCCGTGGTCGGCCGCATCGATGGTGGTCTGCTGGCCCTCGTGGGCATCGGGCACGCTGACACGCTCGCGGTCGTGGGTGCGATAGCGGACCGGACGGTCGGCCTGCGCATCTTCCGGGACGCGGACGGACGCACCAACCGGTCGCTGCTCGACGTTGGTGGCGAGTTGCTCGCGGTGAGCCAGTTCACCCTGTACGCGGACACGCACAAGGGTCGTCGCCCATCGTTCCTGGATGCTGCGCCTCCGTCCCTCGGCAGCGAGTTGTACGAGGCCTACGCGGACGCGGTGGCCGCCCACGGCATCCGCGTGGCGCGCGGCCGGTTCGGTGCCGAGATGGCGGTCGAGCTCATCAACGACGGGCCATTCACCATCTGGCTCGACTCCGAGGCGTGACCTCTGTGGACCGATGACGCTCGCGGACAGGGTGCGCAACCGGACGGCTCGCGTCCGGCTGCATCGCTGGCGGAACCGAACGTGGCGCAGCACGGAGCGACACATCGTGGTCGGGGGTGCGCCCCGGAGTGGCACGACGCTCATCCGGCGCACTCTGGACCGGCATCCTGACATCTGTTGTGGCCCGGAGTCGAGCATCTTCCTGCCCGGCAGCATCGCCGTCGGGCCGGTCGCGGCGGGCTTCAAGCTGCCACCGGACGAGGTCCGCCGGATGTTCGAGGCGAGCCCATCGCAGGGCGCCTTCATCGACGCGTTCGCGACACGCTATCGCGAATCCCGGGGCCGGGCACGATGGGCGGAGAAGACGCCCCTTAACGTCCGCCACGTCGGCTGGATCCTGGAGCGGTTCCCCGAGAGCCGCTTCGTACACGTGCTCCGCGATGGCCGGGATGTGGTCTGCTCCATGCGGGAGCATCCCGACCGGCGCTGGGTCGACGGCGCCTGGGTGACCGAGCGACGGGCCCTGCCCCTCGACGCGTACGCCCGGCGTTGGGTCACCGACACGGAGGCCGGCATGGCCCACCGTGGTGATCCGCGCTACCTGGAGCTGCGCTATGAGGACCTGGTGCAGGATCCAGAGGGCGTCATCCGCGCATTCCTCGAGGCGCTGGGCGAGGCCTTCTCAGCCGACCTGCTGCTCGATCCGTCGAGGCCGACCCGCAGCGGCAAGGCGCACGCGAACTCGGGGGTGCGCACGAGCTCCATGGGCCGCTGGCGGACCGACCTGACCGCCGACGAACAGGCGCTTGTCGAGAGCGTCGCGGGACCGACGCTCCGGGCGCTCGGCTATCCCGATGCCTGAGGTTCGCGCGCTCGGCTCTCCCGAAACCTGAGCCGGGATCCGGTGACGGACCGGGGGGTCAGGTGGTCTTGCGCAGGGTGCGCCGGCAGCGGGTGCATACCCGGGCCGCGACGCTGACGCCGGCCTTGTTCTGGAGCTTGAGCGGCTGGAGGTTGACCTTGTACCGGCGGTGCGCGCGGACGCGGTTCATGCCGACGGACTGGGGATTGAAGCCACCCATGGAGGTCTTGCCGCAGAGGTCACAGGAGCGTGCCATGCCGTATCGATCCTTGTACGTGGTGTGGGGCGGTTCCACCGCGGGATCGGGCGGACGCTTCGGCCGCGTACTATACCAAGAACCGTGGCGAGAGCGCGGCAATGGCTTGGGAGGACGAGCTGGAACGACGCGCCCTGAGCCCGGGACCCGACGCCGGGCCAGACGCCCCGATCGCCCCGACCGCGTCGGTCGACCCCTTCGGTCGAGCCATCGGCACCAGTGGCGTGCCCGGAGCGGCCGCCCTTCGCAGGTCCGGTATGCGGCTCGGCATCGCGAACGTGCGCGACCTGGTGTTCAGCGTGCCGCGCCGCTGGATCGCGACCGGTGGCTATCGGCCCATCGGCGAGATCCGACATCTCGAACGCGGCTCGGTGGTCACCGCTCGCCTGCAGTTGGTCTCCATCCAGACGGCGCTCGTCGGCGCCCGACGTCTCCAGCGCACCCTCGCGCGGCTCCAGGACGAGACCGGGGACCAGATCGAAGCGGTCTGGTTCGGGCGGCAGTTCATCGAGCGGCGCATCGGACCGCCGGGTGGCTGGCTGCACGTCGTGGGCAAGGTCGGCGCTGACAACCGGGACCGCGCGAACCTCCAGAACCCCGACTTCGAGCTGGAGGGCGCGGTCGAGGCGACCCTGGGGGCCGGTCTGCTGCCCGTGTACCGCCTGACCGAGGGGATCCGGGCGAGGACCCTGCGACGCGCCATCCGTGATGCGCTCGACCGCTGGGGTCCCTACCCCGACTATCTCGGGCCGGATGTGCTGGGCGACCGGATGCCCATCGGCCGTGCCGTCGACACCATCCATTTCCCGGCCGACCAGGACACGCTCGATGCGGCCCTCGAGCGGCTGGCATTCGACGAGCTGCTCGCCCTCCAGGTGGGCATGGCATCACGTCGGCGGCTCCGGGAGCGTGACCAGGCGTCCCTGGTCCAGGTATCTGCCGAGCGGTTCGACGGGGCCGTGGCATCGATCGAGTCCACCATCGGGGCGCAGATCGCGGCACGCACCGGCGAGCCTCCCGGAGCGGTCGCGCTCACGCCCGACCAGCGAGCGGCCATCGAGCGAGTCCGTGACGATCTCGGCTCCGGGCGCCCCATGATGCGGCTGGTCCAGGGCGACGTCGGCTCGGGCAAGACCGCGATCGCGGCCCTGGCGATGGCCTTCGTGGCCGACGCTGGGGGGCAGTCGGCCCTGCTGGCGCCCACCGACCTGCTCGCCCGACAGCATGCCGAGACACTCGGCGCGCTCATGCGACCCCTTGGCCACGAGGTGGTGCTGCTGACCGGCAGCGTCACCGCCGGCGCACGCCGCGAGGCGGTCGACCTGGCCCGCGCCCCGCTCGATGCGACCCTCATGGGCGGTAGCCGCGGCCTGGTGTTCGTGGGCACCCAGGCGCTCGTGCAGGACCGCATCGACTTCGCGGACCTGCGGCTCGCGGTGGTCGACGAGCAGCACCGCTTCGGGGTCGAGGAGCGCGAGGCCCTCTCGGCGAAAGGTGGCTCGGTACACGTGCTGTTGATGACCGCGACACCCATCCCGCAGGTGCTGGGCCAGGTCATCCACGCCGACCTGGATGTCTCCGACCTCCATGCCGCGCCGGTCGGCCGCCTGCCGGTCATCACCGGGGTGCGTCGTCCCGGCGTCCTCGACAAGGCGTGGGACCTGGTCCGTTTGGAAGCTGCCCAGGGACGCCGGACCTTCGTGGTGGTGCCACTCATCGAGGCCGAGGGCAGTGACGATGACCTCGAGCCTGCGGCCGACGCAAGGCCCGACGTTGCGGCCGACGCGGCGGGTGCGCCAGCGGTCGTGGCCGGGGTGGGCTCCGCGGAGGCCGAGGCGGCCAGGCTCTCGACACTGCTGGCACCGCTGCGAGTGGGCATGGTCCACGGTCGCCTTCGGGCCGCCGAGCGGGACGATGTGATGGGCAGGTTCCGCGACGGCGAGCTGGACGTCCTCGTGGGCACGACCGTGGTCGAGGTGGGGGTCGACGTTCCCCAGGCCACCGTGATGATCATCGAGAGTGCCGATCGGTTCGGGCTCGCCCAGCTCCACCAACTGCGGGGTCGCGTCGGGCGGGGCACCCACCAGTCCTGGTGCGTGCTCGTCAGCGACGCGGCAGAGGATTCCGCGGCGATGACCCGCCTGCGCGCGGTCCAGGCGACCACCGATGGGTTCGCGCTGGCCGAACTGGACGTCTCGCTGCGCAAGGAAGGGGAGCTCCTGGGGCTCCGCCAGAGCGGCCTGCCGCCGCTGCGCGTCGCACGGCTCGCCGACCCGCGCCACCGGGACCTGTCGCTCGCGGCGCGGGTCCATGCGGAGTCCCTGGTGGGCCCCGATGGC
>JBBSOS010000289.1:0-3857 GCA_038259505.1 Candidatus Limnocylindrales bacterium
ACGGGGTGCTCGCCCTCCCGGACGACTTCGACGCGCCCTTGCCGAATGAGATCGTCGACGCATTCGAGCGGTGACGTACCTGCTCGACACCCACGTCTGGCTGTGGTTGCTCGCCGGGTCGAAGCGCATCGATCCGGGGTTGCGATCGGAGTTGCGGGATCCCCAGACCCGCCTCCTGTTGTCAGCGGCCAGTTCGTGGGAGATCGCCATCAAGTGGGCCATCGGTCGGCTGCCATTACCTGAGGCACCCGCGATCTACGTCCCATCCCGGATGCGGCGGTCTGGTGTCAGCGGGCTGCCCGTGGCACATGAGCATGCGCTCCGGGTGGCCGCCCTGCCCTGGCATCATCGTGATCCTTTCGATCGCCTGCTGATCGCGCAGGCGCAGGTGGAGTCGGTTCCCATCATCACGGTGGATGCAGCGTTCGACGCGTATGACGTGTCGGTCGTGCACGCGACTCGGGGACGCTGACGACACCAGCGACGCTGAAGGCACCAGGGACGCGGCACCAGTCGCTCGGTCCCTCAGCCCACCCGGGCACCCATGACCGAGTGGGCTGCCCCGACGACCGCGGCGTGGATGGCGGCAGGTGCGGCGATGATGCCCCGGTTGCGTGCCAGCCGGCGACCCACCGTGAAGTCGAGCGGCTGCCCGTCGACGTCGCTGACGATGCCCCCGGCTTCGGTGACCACGATGGCGCCCGCCGCGTGGTCCCAGACGTTCTCGATGTAGCCACCCCGCGGGATCCGCAGGTAGATCGAAGCGTCGCCACGCGCAACGAGGCCGTACTTGGCCTGGCTGTCGAGCCGCAGGGGGGGAGTCGTGACGCCCAACTGCGCCGCGATGCGACCCGATTCGTCCTGGGCGGAGTGCGCCGCCTCCAGTGACTCGGCGTATCGGGCGTCTGCGGGATCGGTGATGGATGCGACCGTGATCGCGACACCTGCCGCTGCGTCGCCATCCAGGGGCAGTTCCCAGGCACCCCTGCCGCGTTCGGCCACGAACAGGCTGCCGATGTTGCCATCGGCCCGTTCCAGGTTGGGGCATCCGAGCACGCCCAGGACCACCTCGCCGTCGTCCACCAGCGCGAGCGCGACCGCATATTGTCCACCGCGCAGGAAGCCCTTGGTGCCGTCGACGGGGTCCAGCGTCCACCATCGACCGCGTGGTCCGCCTGCTGAGGTGCAACGACCCAGGGCGCCTTCGATGGCCGCTCCATCCAGTCCCGGCCGGAAGCGGACAAGGTGCTCCTGGAGTGCCGAGCCGATGGTCCCGGACGGATCATCCCGGACCTGGCTGGCGTCCTCCTCGCCCATCACGGGGTCGGTCGGGAACGCCTTGGCCAGGGCGAGGCTGACGATCACCTGGGCGCCCAGGTCCGCGACGGTCACCGGCGACTTGTCAGGCTTCTCCGTTGTGAGCGCGTCCGAGAACGACGCCCGCACCGCACGACACAGGAACGAGGCCGTCCGCACCGCCTCGATGGCGACATCGCGTTCGTGCGTCACTCGTCGGTGGTGTCCGCCTCGGGCTCCGTGGCCGGCGCGTTCGTCGTTGCGACCTCCGCGGGCGCGACCGTGTCCCGCGCGTGCTCCAGGGTCTCGGTCAACAGGTCGATGGGCGCGGGCTGCCCGGTCCACAACTCGAAGGCGGCGGCACTCTGGTTGATGAGCATGACGTCGCCGTTCTGGACGGCGCTCGCGCCCGCGGCCGCCGCCTCCCGGAGCAGGCGGCTCTGGCGGGGCATGTACAGCAGGTCGAGCACGAGCAGGTCGGGTGGTAACAGCTCCGCGGGGATGGGAGTCTCGTCGTCCACCCGGCCGACCGAGCTGGCGTTGATGAGCAGCTTGGTCCGGGCGAGCTCGGCCTCGAGGACCGACTCGTGCCACGGCTTGGCGCGCAGTTCCATGTGCGCCGCGCCCTTGCCGAAGTGGCGCACCAGCCCCTCGGCACGGTGGAGGTGCCGGTTGAACACGATGACGTGCTGGAAGCCGGACGTGATCAGGGTATGCACGACCGCGCGCGCGGCGCCCCCGGCACCCAGCACCACAGCGGCCTTGGGCATCTTCTGCTTGCCGATGAGGGTATCGAGCGCCGTCCGGAACCCGGACACGTCCGTGTTGTGGCCGATGAGCCGGCTGCCTTCACTGGTCACCGTGTCGACGGCACCGGTCGCCTGGGCATCCTCGGACAGGCGGTCCATCATCGGCACCGCCCGTTCCTTGAAGGGCACCGTGATGTTCGCCCCGAGCGTATCGGGGTCCCGAAGCCCGGTGATGGTGTCGGGCAGGTCGATGAGCAGCAGGTCCAGCAGCTCGTACCGGGCATCGATACCCTCGGCATCGAATGCGGCCTGCTGGAGCACTCCAGACAGCGAATGAGTGACAGGGTGCCCGATCAGGGCGACGCGTTTGGCCATGCGGGAACTCCTGCGGAGCGGTCGACGGGCCGCGTTCGGACGTGGTTGACCCATCGCGCTCGGCGCGACAGCGCTCTCCCCAGACTGCGCGAGGGGTCCCCGATGATACCCCGCTCGCCGGACCGGGTCAGGTCGCGGGCGTGAATGGCGGGATGGTCGCCTGGGTGCGGGACCGGCGGCACGCTTGGCGGGTTGCTTCGGAGCGGTCCGGTGACGGGTTGACAAATGGATTATCACGATATATCGAATGTCGTCGCTCCCTGTATCGACTCCTGGCCGACGACGACAACGCCGCGATGAGCTGAGCTCATCGCGGCGTGCGGCCGAGGGGATCCGCAGGGTCCGGATGCTATGATCGGGGGCGCATCGTGCTCAGGTGGCCGAATGGAGAGGTCGCATAGAGGCCTAGTGCGGCGGTTTGCTAAACCGCTGAGTGGGGTAACCTGCTCCGGGGGTTCGAATCCCCCCCTCTCCGCCAGTCCACGCCGATGCCATCGCGTGCGCCCGTAGCTCAGTGGATAGAGCGTCAGGTTGCGGACCTGAAGGTCGTGGGTTCGAGTCCCGCCGGGCGCGCCAACCGTGGAGAGGGCCCGTCCATGGCCGTGCGTGTCGACCTGAACATCTCGATCGACGGCTTCGCGACGACGACGGACCAGACACCCGATGACCCGTTCGGGCAGGACTGGGGTCGCCTCGTCGCCGCCTACGTCGCGACCCGCACATTCCGGGCGCGCGTGCTGCACGACATGAGCGGTCAGGGCACGACCGGCGTCGACGACCAGTACGCCCAGCAGTACTTCGCGGAGATCGGGGCGGAGATCATGGGCGCCGGCATGTTCGGGCTGCACCATCGCCCGGATGATCCCGACTGGCGCGGCTGGTGGGGTGACGAGCCACCGTTCCGGGTCCCTGTGTTCGTGCTCACCCACGCGCAGCGCCCGTCCATCGAGATGGCGGGCGGCACGACCTTCCATTTCCTCTCGGCGACGCCCGGGCAGGCGCTCCGACATGCACTCGACGGCGCGGACGGCAAGGACGTGCGAATCGGCGGCGGCCCGACCGTGGTCCGCGAGTTCCTCAGGGCCGGACTCGTCGACCAGCTCCACGTCGCCATCGTGCCGATCCTGCTGGGACGCGGCATCCGCCTCTGGGATGACCTGCGGGAGTTCGAGTCTGGCTATGCGTTGGAGGCAGAGACCGCGCCGAGCGGCACCATCCATCTCACGTTCGGACGCTGAGGAGCTTGGCCGCGTCCGGAACGGGTGGGCCGCCAGATACGCATGCAGCATGGACAGCAGCGTTGCGCTGCCGGGCCAGCATGACCGATACGACGCTGATGATACCGATGGTATCGTGATGGTATGAGCGGCGACACGACCGCGATTCCCCGCCTCGCTGGCACGAAGGAGGCGGCAGCGATATTCGGGGTGCGAACCC
>JBBSOS010000290.1:0-3849 GCA_038259505.1 Candidatus Limnocylindrales bacterium
TACGACTCGGCCGGCATCGCACTCGTGACCGCGTCCGGTGACCTGTTCGTGGAGAAGCGGGCGGGCAAGCTCGCCAACCTGCGCACGGCGCTGCTGGATGCCACGCCCACGGCTGTGGTCGGCGTCGCCCACACCCGATGGGCGACCCACGGACGACCCAATGACCTCAACGCACATCCCCACGTCGACTGCACGCGTGACATCACGGTCATCCACAACGGCATCATCGAGAACTTCCGCGAGCTTCGCGACGAGCTCGTCGCGCGCGGTCATCGATTTTGCTCGGAGACGGACACGGTGGTCCTTGCCCACCGGGTCGTGGAAGCCTACACAGGCGACGTCGCTGAGGCCGTGCGGAGCGCCCTGCGCCGCGCCCACGGCGCCTTTGCCGTCGCCGTGCTGCACCGCGCCGAGCCCGACCGCCTGGTGGGCGCGCGCCGGGATGTGCCCCTCATCGTGGGCATCGGCGATGGCGAGCACCTCCTCGCCTCGGATGTGGCGGCGGTGCTCAGCCATACCCGCAGGGTCATCTTCCTCGAGGAGGGCGACGTGGCTGACCTGCGCGCGGACTCGGTCACCGTCACCGGCCTCGACGGCACGCCGCGTCGGCGCCCGGTGCACCTGATCGAGTGGTCCGTCGAATCTGCCGAGAAGGGCGGCTACGAGCACTTCATGCTCAAGGAGATGCACGAGCAGCCGGCCGCGATCCGGTCGGCGATCGCCGGACGTATGATGGGCGATGAGATCTCGCTGAACGAGCTCGGGCCGCTGACCGCCGCCATCGTGGCGGCGGAGAGGGTGGAGCTCATCGCGTGTGGCAGCGCCGCATACGCATCTGCCATCGCCGCGCGCCTGTTCGAGGAGTGGGCTGGGCTGCCGGCGCGCTGGAATATCGGCTCCGAGTTCCGCTACAGCCCGCCGCCGCTCGACGCCCGGACCCTGGTGGTGGCGGTCACCCAGTCGGGCGAAACGGCGGACACGATCGCACCCGCGCGCCTCGCCCGTGAAGCGGGCTGCGCCATCGTCGCGGTCACCAACACCGTCGGCTCGGCCATCACTCGCGAGGCGGACGCGGTGTTGTTCCTGCAGGCCGGGCCGGAGATCGCGGTCGTCGCGACCAAGACGTTCGTCACCCAGGTCACGACCCTCGTACTGCTCGCTGCCGCCGTCGCCAAGGTGCGCGGCCGCCTCGACGGGGAGCAGGAGCGTCGCCTGGTGGCAGCGCTGCGGGCGCTCCCGGAACAGGCTGAGCGGGCTCTCGTCCTGGCGGCTCCTGCCGCGGAGCTCGCTCGACGGTACGTCAATTCCCGCGGGTTCATGTTCGTCGGGCGGGGCCTCAGCCACCCTGTCGCCCTCGAGGGGGCGCTCAAGCTGAAGGAGGTCAGCTACGTCCACGCCGAAGGATACGCGGCCGGGGAGCTGAAGCATGGCCCCATCTCGCTGCTCGATGCCGAGGTGCCGCTCGTCGCGATCGCCACCCGGTCCCGCCTCCAGCAGAAGCTCATCAGTAACGTCATGGAGGGCCGCGCCCGCGATGCGCGCGTGCTGATGGTCGCGTCCGAAGGTGACGAAGGCATCCGCGAGTTCGCCGACGACATCCTGTGGGTGCCCGACACCATCGAAGCCCTGAGCCCCATCCTCGCCATCATCCCGCTCCAGCTCTTCGCCTATCACACCGCGATCGCTCGGGGAACCGACGTGGATCAGCCCCGCAACCTGGCCAAGTCGGTCACCGTCGAGTAGGCGGTCGAGGCTCGTCGGACGTCGGGAAACGGTCAGTCGAGAGGGCGCCGGAGCCTCGGCCGGTCATCCGCCTGGTGACCCGGCCGGTGAGCCACAGGAACGCGGCGCCGATGAGCATGCCGATGCCGTCCCAGATGAGGTCCTCGGGCCGGCCGGTGCGGCTGGGCACGAAGGTCTGGTGCCATTCGTCCGTGATGCCATAGACGAACGCCAGCGATCCCGCCGCCATGATCGTGCGCCGTGACGGGCCTCCGGACCCCGTCAGCAGCCACCCGATGAGCGCGGTCAGGACCGCGTAGACCAGGATGTGCGCGATGTGCCGGAGTGGCAGGTCGACGCCCGGGTCATCACTCGCATGCAATCCTGGCTGGTTCGACAGCACGAAGATCATGCCTGCCCAGAGCAGGATGACCGCGATCCGGACCGGGGTCGGTACGCGGCGAGCCACCCGCCACCCTCCCGCCAGCCACTGGTCCACGAGTTCGATCGTAGCGGGTGTCTCAGGAACTGGATCCCGCACGCCGGCGGACGGACCGCCACACCTCAAGGTCGTGCCGATTTCCTGCCACGAGTCCGGGGCGGCACTCATGGCGCGTGCTCTCATCCGCCTGGCACCCAGACTGACACCCTGCTGTAAGGGCCCGGGCGGTGCGGTCCAGTGCAGGCGGGTCGTGACCGACGCTAGCCTGTGCAGGTGGAGCGTCGCGCCAGAGGATCCCGTGAGGGCGAGGCTGCGGTGACCGACCCGTGCCTGACATCGATGGTTGCGCAGGCGGCTGATGCCGAACGGCTCATCGCCCGCCTGCTCCAGGATCACGCCCCGAGATGGGGACCACGCGGCCGGTCGGTCGATACGTGTGCTGCCTGCGGTCGGCTGCCGCGGCTGACGGTGGTCGAGCACCAGGCACGGGCGGTCCGCAACCACCTCGTCCAGACCGGCCTGCTCCAGGAGCGGAGCGGACAGGGCAGCGGTCCCTGGACCGCGCCCGATTCGGAGGCCGTGCTGCGCGCCATCCTCACCGACCATGCGACCCGGTTCGACGAGGCGCGACGGCCCATGCGGTCGTGCATGACGTGCGGCCCGCTCGGGGCGGGCATCGGCATCACGCTGCACCAGGCCCGGATGATGCACGACCGGCTGCTGGGGGCCGGGGTCGCCGGGGATGCGTTCGCGCCCGGCACGAGGCCGTGACCGACCCATGTCCAGGTCAGTCGCCGGGCTGGGTACCGCTGCCAGCCGGGGGGACCATGGACCCATATATGCCCCGGTCGGGGCGCGGGAGGATGGTCCGGTGGGACGCGCACGGGACCGGGGGGGTCGCGTGCACACATCCAGCGACAGGGCCAGGGGCATGGAAGAGGTGCTGCGAACGCTCGGCGCGGTCCTCGACACCCACCGGGCGCGGCCCATCCACATCCGCAGGTGGCCCGACGGGCTGCTGGTCGGTGCCCGCGTCTGCGGCTCCATCGACGATCGCATCAGCGGCCGCTGGCAGGACATCGAGCGGCTGTACGACCGACCGGCACTCGCCGCGCAGGGACTCGAGGCGGTGGCCCGACGGGGTACCGGGCACGAGGCAGGCCCGGTCGAGCGGGCACTGCGGCTCGTCGGGCGCCAGGTCGACCTGCGGGGACTGACCGGCGTCACCATCATCCAGCACCACCGGGACGATGGCTGGGTCGTCTGGCATCACGGCATCGGCGACACGGGTCCCCGGATGTTCTCGATGACCTCCGGCGAGCTCCTGACCCAGGATGCGATGGTGCGCTCCGGGGCGGGCCGTGCCGACGCCGCCCTGGTGGGCGAGATCTGGCCGCCGACGGACCACCACCGGACGCTCGTGGTCGATCGCGAGGGCGACGGCGACAGCCCGGGTAGGACTTCAGGCACCCCGTCGTCGCTAGCACCCGGGTCCGCTGAGGCCCCGATGTCCTCCCGCTGGCATGGCCCGATCGTCGCGATCGCCGCATACTCGGGCGAGGTCGCCGGTACCCCAGATGCTGGCGGGCTCGGGGGATCGGATGTCTCGTCGATGGGGGTGCGTATCGCGCGCCAACCCGCTCCGCAAGGTCGCCCGCTCGACGCTGCGCCTCATGGGCGAGCCA
>JBBSOS010000291.1:0-3808 GCA_038259505.1 Candidatus Limnocylindrales bacterium
CACACGACCAGGAGAGATCGATGCGACTCGTCACGTTCGCCCCGCAGCCAGGCGCCGCCCTGCGTTCCGGTCTTCGGACCGCCCAGGGCATCGTCGACCTGCTCGCGGTCCACGCTGCCGCTCCGGTCGCGGACTGGGAGCCGACGCCGGTCGAGGTCGAACACCGCGGCTCCGAGGCGCTGCCCACGGTCGCCGCGCTCGGGCAACGAGCCGCGTCCGTGCCGGGCGTCACGCTCGACCCGGCGACCGTCGCCCTGGGGCCCTGTGTCTCGACACCCGGCAAGATCGTGGCCATCGGCCTCAACTATCGCAAGCACGCGGCAGAGTCGGGCATGCCCATCCCGGAATACCCCATCGTGTTCAACAAGTTCGCGAACGCGCTCGCGGCACCCGGCGAGACGGTCGTCATCCCGCCCACGACGAGTCAGGCGGACTACGAGGTCGAGCTGGCCGTGATCATCGGCCGGCGGGCGAAGGACGTGCCAGTGGGCCAGGCCTTGGACCACGTCCTCGGGTATGCCACCTCCAACGACCTGAGTGCGCGCGACCTGCAGTTCCGGACCAGCCAGTGGATGCTGGGCAAGACGATCGACGGGTTCCTGCCCCTTGGCCCGGACCTGGTCACCGCGGACGAGGTCGCCGACCCACAGGCGCTGCGGTTGCGGACCTGGCTCAATGGTGAGTTGCGGCAGGACTCCACCACCGCGGACATGATCTTCCCGGTTGCCGAGCTGGTGGCCTACTGCAGCCGCTACTTCACGCTCGAACCCGGCGACGTGATGATCACGGGCACCCCCGCAGGCGTCATCGCGGGCATGTCCGAGCCAGTCTGGCTCAAGGATGGCGACCAGGTCGTCGTCGAAGTCGAGGGCCTTGGTCGTCTCGAGACCGTGCTCAGCGGCGGCTGATGGGCAGCGACTCGCCACGCAGGAGCGAGTACACGACGCAGTCGACCGGCGATCCGTCGGCGGCCACGTGCCACGCGCGGAGGACGCCCTCGCGCCGCCACCCCAGGCGTGCCACCATGCGCTCGGACGCGTGGTTGCCGACCATGATGTAGCCGTCGATGCGGACGGTCGGTGTGGTCGCGAACGTCCACTCGGTGAGCATCCGCAGGGCGTTTGTGGCGACCCCGCGGCCACGCGCCCACGATGCGGTCCAGGCGCCCAGGGTCGAGATGTGGCCGTCGGGACCGAATCGCGTCACGGCGCCCAGCAGTTGGTCGGATATCGCGTCCACGACCGCGAAGGCGACACCCGTGCCGTCGCGGCCCATCGTCGCGGCATCGTCGAGGAACGCTGCCGCCTCGTCCGCGCCGAATGGCTGGGGCATCGCCCCGAACCGCACGATATCCGGATCTTGGCATGCCGCGAGGATGGCTGGCGCATCGGCTGGTCGCCACGGCCGGAGGGTCAGCCCATCACTGCTCGATGGGTGCGAGGTCGATGCCACGGGTCTCCTCCATCGCTTGGCCGGAGCAGACGATACCGCCTGAGTGTGGCGCACGGACCCGGAGCAGGGTGCAGGCGGGCGGTCGCTGGCCCGGCCGAATGGCAACGGATCGGTGGTATCGCGTGACGTCACCCGGACCAGCTCCATCTCGCCCCGCCAGTAGTCCAGCATCTCGACGAGGTGGGCAAGCACCTCTGGCGGTCCCCACGCGGCTTCCGCATCGTCGCCCGCGACGGGTGTCGTGGGCCACGGGCGCCCGGCATCGATGGCCCCGGCCATGCCGGCGATCCGCCGGGTCGCCGACTCGCTGCACGATCCCAGGTCAGTCGTGCGTCAACTCGATCGCGAGACGAGCCCAGGTCTCGAGGGCACCCTCGACCATGCCGCTGGCCAGCGCGCCTTCGAGCGCCTCGACGGAACCCAGGTGCATGATGTCGCGGAGTCGTGTCCGGGTGCCCAGGTCCTCCAGGAGGTCCGTGACGTGGCCCACCTGATGGCGCATCCCGTCCTGGTCGATGATGAACGTATACGCCAGCTTCTCGATGGGCACGATCTCCTCGTAGGTCCCCCGGAACGGGAACGACTGGCCGTCCGAGCCGTGGTTGGTGAACCGCCACGCGCCGCCGACCCGCAGGTCGAGCTCCTCGACGGTGGTGGCGTGGCGATGCGGTCCCCACCAGCGGGCGACGCGATCGGCCTCCGTCAGGGCACGCCAGACGGGTGGCCTCGGCGCGTCGAACACGCGTTTCATGATGAGGTCGGTCCCTCCTGGAGGACTCGGGTGGTGGCTGTGCTGCCGCGGTCGACCTGGGTCGTGGTCGTGGTCGTGGTCGTCATCGTTCGGTCTCCTGTGGTCCGTCGGGTCGTCGTTGGGTCTCGGCCAGATATACGTCCAGCCGGTCGAGTCGCTGCTCAAGGAACGTTCGGTCGTGATCCACCCAGGCGGCGACCTCGCGCAGCGGTTCGGCTCGGAGCCGGCACGGCCGCCATTGCGCCTGGCGTCCCTGCTCCACGCGACCGGCCCGCTGCAGCACCTTGAGGTGCCGTGAGATCGCGGGCAGGGTCATGTCGAACGGTGCCGCCAGCTCCGTGACGGTCGCCTCACCAGCAGCGAGGCGGGCGAGGATGCCTCGTCGGGTCGGATCGGCCAGCGCGGAGAAGGTGATGCTCAATGGGTCAGGACGACGCATGCCCACCCACTTCAGCGTTCGGTTATTTGATCGGCTCGCATATGACGGGCATCCCCGTACCCCTGTCAACCCCCCGCGGACCTGCCAAGATGCGGTCCGGGAGACAGGACTGGAGGGCGTGGTGGACAACGGCAGGCGGATCCTCATCACGGGTGCGACGGGGAAGGTGGGCCAGACCTTCCTGCGCCGCATGCTGGCTGACCCAGGCTTCGATGGCTGGTCGATCCGGGCCCTCTGCCACAACCGGGGCCTGTCGAACGGCGAGCGGGTGGAGATCGTCACAGGCTCCATCGGGGACCGTGCCACCGTCGAGCAGGCCATGGACGGGGTCACGCACGTGCTCCACCTCGCGACGGTCAAGGAGACGCCAGACCTGGTCATGGACGTCACCGTGAAGGGTCTCTTCTGGCTGCTGGAGGCGAGCCGGGCCAGTCCGGGTCTGGAACGATTCGTGCTCATCGGTGGCGACGCGGGCGTCGGCCACTTCTTCGTGCCCCACGACCTGCCTATCACGGAGGAGCATCGACACACCGCGTACCCCGGCAGCTACGCACTGTCCAAGGTGATCGAAGAGGTGATGCTCGAGCAGTACTACGTCCAGTACGACCTGCCCGGATGCTGCCTGCGTGCGCCCTGGATCCAGGAGAAGGACGACTTCCGGTTCGCCCTGTCCTTCGGGGAGGACGTCTTCGGGGGACCCCGCTGGCGGGACTACGTGGGTCCGGAGCGTGCCGACGGATACCTGCGGAGCGGTGCCGTGCCGGTCATGCTCGACGCGGGTGGCCTGCCGGTGCAACGGAACTTCGTGCATGTCGAGGATCTCGTGAGTGCGATCGTCATCGCACTTACCCACCCCCGGGCGCACCAGCAGACGTTCAACATCGCGATGGACGAGCCGGTCGACTACGGCACTCTGGGGGAGTACCTCGCGACGACGCGTGGGCTCGAGCGGGTGCCCATCGAGACCAGTTACGTCTCCAACTGGCTGGACAATCGAAAGGCCCGGATGCTGCTCGGTTGGCGCCCCGAGTACGACCTGCCGCGCATGGTCGAGTCGGCCTGGACCTACGAGCGGGAGGTGGACGACCCCCGCCGCATCTGGTATCCCGGCTGACGACGCGGGTCGTGCCTCGCGCTACGCTCGCTGCTGGCGCGTCAGGACCGTC
>JBBSOS010000292.1:0-3789 GCA_038259505.1 Candidatus Limnocylindrales bacterium
CGAGCGTCGCCGACGGTCAACGATGCCCAGGGCTGATCTCCACCGTGGCGCGCAGGATGCAGTGGTCGCTGGCGCGCGAAGTGCAGTCGGTCGTGATCGATAGGGGTCGCGCAGCGCCGCCCGTGAGGAGCATGTCGATGCGTAGCAGCCCCAGCGGCAAGCGTTGCATCCTGGGTGGCCGCCACGTCGCGCCAGGCCCGGACCCCACAGCACGATGGGCGTCCGTGAGTCCGCGGACCAGATCGAGGTATCCCGGCTCCCTGTCGGTGGTGTTGAGGTCACCGAACACGAGGACCGGTTCACCTTCGGACAGCGGCGGGTCCACTGCCGCTCGGATGGCCCGTATCTGGGTATCCCGGCTCGTCGCGTCGTAGCCCATCAGGCTCGGGCCACCGGCATCGCGGCCGATCACGGGTGCCCAGGGATGCACGACCACGACGGTCGCGCCACGCCCCGTGCCAAGGTCGATACGTGCCTTGAGCATCGGCGGGACAAGGTGGAGGGCGGGAGACTCCAGGAACGGATAGGAGCTGAGCAGGCCGGATCCCGTGGACCCGTCCCGTGGATGGAGCGATCGGTACGGGAATCGCCTGAGCAGTCCCGGATCCGCGGCGATGGTGTCCGCGTGCCGGGTCGTGAGCTCGACCAGGCCGATGAGGCCCGGCCCAGCCGAGCGCAGTCCATCCAGGATCCGGTCCGGGTCGGCCAGCCCCAGCCTGAGGTTCCAGCTCGTTACCCCGATCACCAGCGACCCGGGCGAGGGCTTCCGTGGCATGGCCAACCTGCCACGGAGCGAGCGGACGCCGACGAGGATGGTGCACACCGCGAGGAGCACCCGAGGGATGAGGCCCAGGGCTGTTCGTCGCCACAGGACGAGCGCGGCGGGCACAAGTGGCAGGCGCAGGTACGGCGCGAATACGCGGGCCAGGCCCATGGGACCGTTGCGCGCCGGTCGGACGATGTTCGCGACCTCCAGACAGCCGACCACGGCGGCCCAGAGGATCGCGGCAGCGGTCGCGAGCCTGGTGATCATCGTGCGTCATCCTCTGCGGGGCCGGTCCGGGCACCAATGGTCGGACGTGGATATGCGGGCGGGGTCTCGGGTGTCATCCCCATGCCGCACTGGCCCGAGGCGGGAACAATGGTACCGGGAGAGGGATCCGAACCCTCCCGGGGTGGTCGAAGTCGAGCTCGCCCAAGGTGGTCGAAGTCGAGCCCGCCCAAGGTGGTCGAAGTCGAGCCCGCCCGCGCACGGTCCGCGTCCGGGCGCATGCCATGTCACACCATCACGGCCTGGCGAACACGCAAGGGTGCCTGCGTCGTGGTGAGAGAAGGGACTCGGGATGAGCGGATCAGGAGACAGGGCGCCCGCCACGGGAGGGTCGGCCAAGCAGGTCCGTACCTCGACGTCGGCACGGGCGACGTCGGCACGGGCGACGGCGCCGCCAGCCAGCGCCGACGTCGAGGGGGCCTGGGCGGTCAAGCATCCGGAGAACGACATATGCACGCCTCGGCCCTGGGTGCGCACGGAGGCCCGCGATGAGGCCGGACGCGCGGAGCGCAAGCGGGTGCCGCGCCGCAGCCACGCCCAGTTCAAGCCGCGACTTCTATGCTCGACAGCCGTTCCGGCACCCCTGCGGCACCGGGCCCCTGTGTCCGGTCTCGTGCCGCCTACTTCGGGGCGACCACCACGGTGGCCGTGACCTTGGCGCTCGTCGCAGAGATCTCGAACAGGTTGCCCTCGGGATGGGTGACATCCACGCCTGGCTAGCCCTTGGCTAGTCCCGGCTTACGCAAGGAGCGCGTGGAGCACTGTCGCTGCCAGCAGGACGACACCGATGCCGGCAGCGACAGTGGTCGCGATGAGCATCGCCCAGCTCGCGACGACGTAGAGCCGCCTCACGACCGACGACAGGCCCGCCCGCGCGCGCGGCTGCAGTCTGTTGAGCATCGGGTCGCAATCCTCCTGCAACGTCCTCGAGTGTTCCGATCATCGGCGCGTTTGACCTGCCCCGCCACCGGTTGCTCCATGCTCCCGGCGCACCCTGGCACCGGATGGTCATCGGAGCCGACACAGAGGCCCGGCACCCTTGCAGTACCAGACAGGACCATCAGGTGGGTCCGGTGTGGTCTGGTGCGGTGCAGGATGGTCGAGCCAAGAGATGAGACGGGGTCGATGATCGCCTCCCCGATAGGTCGAGACCCGGGGCCACTGGGGTGGGTCCGGGTCTCCGTCTGTCCGACCGTCAGGCCGCGGCCCGTGGTGCCAGTCGGCAACGGCCCCAGGCTTCGGTGCGATTCGGACGCCATCGCTCAACACGAAACGAGACCCGAGTCCTTTCTGGGAAGACCGGGTCTCGCATTGGTATCGAGACGATTGCGGGGTGCGGGAGTTTCAGTCGACCCCTGGCGGACCGGCGAAAACGGAGCCGACCGGGAGCTGAGGAGGAGCGAGCGCTCCCGGTCGGGCCAGAGGGAGAGTCGCCGACCTCCATGGGTATCGAAGCCGACTTGCTCAGCATCCTGACACCCGTTCAGGATCTGGGCCACCGGACGAAAGTACCGGTCCGCTCCCGCGTCGAGCGGCGGGGGAGGGATGGCCGGGATCGGGCTGCGTCACGATGGGAATTGGGTCACTCGTGGCGAGCGATCAGTGGTACCGGGAGAGGGATTCGAACCCTCACGAGGTTGCCCTCGCCTGATTTTGAGTCAGGTGCGTCTGCCATTCCGCCACCCCGGCACGAGGCGGCCGATTCTCGCACGTCCTGCGGGCCGCGGCCCCGGTGGGCAGCCAATGCCAACTCGGCGGTGGGCCAGCCCAGGCCAACTCGGCGATCGATCGACATGGGATCGAACCGTCGGATATCGGCTGATGGACCGGAGCTGTCGACGCGGTGACTGGCCCGTCAGCGGTCCAACCGGGTCCGTCCGCCGTCGAATGGACCGCTCGATGTGGCGATCGGCGGGGGACCGGCTCCTGATCTGGTCCACTGATAGGCCCAACCGCGTCGCTCCGCCCGTTTGATCACCTCGCGATCAGTCGCGCACCGTCCCGCGCGGCCCCCAGGCTTTCAGCCTGATCCCGCGCCCGTCTCGTCCGGACTCGCCCGCTCGCGATGCTAGACTCGGACCTGGCCCACGAGGTGCGATACACGCTCCGGACGTCGCGCACGGGCCTGCCAACGGATCGCCCAGGAGAGCACACCCCGTGGACGACCCTGCCCGCACTGACGGTCCGTCAGTCGCGCCGGCCGAGGATATCGGTGCCACCAGGCGAGCCCGCGCGCACGCGGACCGTGTCGCGGCCGACCGTGCACGCGATCGGGCGCTGGTCGAGGCGGCGCTGGGCGGTGAGCTGGACGCATTCAACCGACTCGTCGAACTGCATCAGGACTACCTGTTCGGTGTCGCCGTGCGTGTGGTGGGTGACCGTGAGGCGGCCGCGGATGCCGTCCAGGAGGCATTCCTGAGTGCCTACCGGAACCTGTCTCGATTCCGGGGTGACTCGTTCCGGAGCTGGCTGACGCGGATCGCGCTCAACGCGGCCACCGATGTGCTGCGAGTGCGCAAGCGCCGCCCCGCGGACCCCTATCCGGAATGGGAAGACGACTCCTGGCAGCCCCCGACCGATGAGTCACAGGGTCCCGAGCAGATCGCGGTCGCTCGCAGCCGCAGCCGGACCATCGCTGCCGCGCTCGCCCAGATCACCGACGACCAGCGCGCCGCGATCGTGTTGTACGACGTCGAGGGCTACGACTATCACGAGATCGCCCAGATGCAGGGGGTCTC
>JBBSOS010000293.1:0-3776 GCA_038259505.1 Candidatus Limnocylindrales bacterium
ACTGCCCCATCGGTGACACCGACGTCGGTCACGCGGTCACGCCCGCCGGCTCGACCCATCCCCGGATCGGTTCCGCGAGCGCCGCCATGATGAGGAGTACCCCTGCGACGCGTCCGATGGCCACGTGATGACGCGTCAGCCAGGACGTCAACGGACGAGCCCCCGAGCCGCCCAGCACTGAGATGACGATGAGCGGCAACCCCATGCCCAGCCCGAAGGCCACGAACGTGAGCACCCTCGCCACGGTCTCGTCGAGCCCGATCGAGATCGCCAACAGGGCCACGATGAACGGCCCCGCGCAGGGCAACGCCACCGGGCCGAACATCAGCCCGTAGACATAGGCCTGGGCCAGCGGATGCCGGATGACGGGCATCCGGACGGTGCTGAGGACGGCGAACGGGTTGCGACCCAGGATCAGCAGGACGCCCAGGATCACCAGGATGACGGTGGAAGGCCGGCACGATCCAGGCAAGGAGCCCGCTCAGCGATACCGAGACGGCGGTCACCGCGAGCCCCAGGAGCGGTGCCCGGCAGCCACGTCCGCGCCGCCTCGATGGACTCGAAGGCTGGGCTGTCGACGGGCGGGATGCCATCCCTGGGCGGGCCGCCTGACTGGAGGTCGGCGAGGTCGATCGTGGCCCGGGTGAAGTCCGTCGCCCAGCCGGCTGTGTCGATCCGAAGGCGCGAGGGATCCGCGGTCAGGCGATCCGGGGAGTGGGGAGCCCCGGACTGGGCCGTGGTCGTGGCGGCCAGCGGCATGGTGGCGAGCCACGCGACGAGGATGAGCCGTCCACGCAATGCGATCATGCGGGGACCATGCAGGCCGGCATTCGCTGGACGCTGTGATGCCGGTCACGTTTCAGGAGGTCGCGGAGTCTGGTCTGTGCCCGATGCGGGGTCGGTTCCATGACGGGACCGCGCAGCGTGGCACGCCGCACGGTCCCGGCTCGATGCTGAGCGATGGTGGTTTGGTCAGGCGCGTGTCACTTGACGACGAGATCGACCTGGGCGATGACCTCGGGCATCAACGGCGCGTGCTGGTTGTCGACCAGGATGGCGAAGAAGGTGTGTGGCCCAGGGGTCAGTCCGTGGGTCGACGCCTGGAACGTGTCCGAGCCGCTCATCCCCAGCATCGTCGTCATGCCCATCATCGGCCCCGTGGTCGAGTCAACGTTGAGGTGCCAGTGGCCGTAGCCGGGGACGTTGGCCTTGCCGAAGAGGTCTTCCGAGAGCGTGTAGTCGGTGACCGCGACGGTCACCGTGAAGTCGCCCGAGACCTCCGTGCCTGGAGCTGGCGAGACGATGCTGATGGTCGGGGCGGCGGTCGTCGCTGCCGCCGTGATCTCGGGCAGCGGATCGGTCGGCGCATACGTGAAGTCCAGCATCGCGGCGCCGGCCTGGATCTCCTCGTGATCGTCGAGCGCGGGCACGACGATCAGGGTGTGCGGGCCAGGGGCCACGTTCTGCATGCTGATGGTCATGGTCGGCGTGCACTCCATGTCGATGAGCGCGCCGTCGAGGATCGTGTGGTAGTGGGCCACGCCGTCGATGTTGGCCTTGCCCGCGCCCTCGCAGCTGAACGTGTAGCCGTTGGGCGCGACGTTCACGGTCACCTGGTTGTCGGTGACCGTCGCAGCCGGCTCGAGCCCGGAGAGCGTCACCGAATATGCGGGGAGTGAGCCCATGGGCGCCATGCTGTCCATGGGATGCATGCTCGCCTCCGGGGACTGGGCGAGCGATCCCGATGCTGCGACCAGCACGAGCGGAAGCGCTGCGAGCGCCCCGAATGACCTGGATCGAATGTGTGCTGTTCCCATTCTGTGTCCTCACTGCTGCCGGTTTCACCTCCGCGCTCGGACGAGCCCCGGGGTCTGCCGGAGCATGTCGGTCGAGCCGCCGTGTGGCTGTGATGGACGTCACAGACGCGGCACACATCGGCGACTGTGATATCGCTCACAGCCCGGCCGGGCCTCGGGCGCCACCGTCGTGTTCGTCCGGGCGTTCATGGCCCGTGAGCAGCGCGAGGGCACATGGCATACCGGGGACGTGCAGGTCGGACGGCGAGGTACGCGGCGCTGGCGATGACAGCCGCGTTGGTGTTGGCTGCCTGCGCTTCTGGCGCGGTCCGCTACGGAGCGCCGATGAAGTCGCCGACGTCGATCGCCGCCGCGTCGACGACTCCTGCAACATCGCTGGCTTGCGCAGCCACCACCGATGCGGGCGCGCCGACCGATGCGGGCGCATCCGCAGCGACGACGGGTACGGTGATGATCCGGCAGTTCACGTACCGCCCGGACGCGTTGATGGTCCCGGTCGGCACGACGGTCAGTTGGACCAACCTCGACCTGGTGGCGCACACCGTGACCTCGGACACCGGGCTCTTCGACAGCGGCCTGCTCCAGAACCGCGGGACATGCGCGATCACGTTCACCACCCCCGGCACGTTCGCATACCACTGCACGATCCATCCGGCGATGGTTGCCACCATCGAGGTCACCTGACCGAGCGGCTCTTGAAGGCGACCTGCGCAAGGATCCCGAGCGATCAGGAGTCGTCCCGTGTCTCGACCCAGACGCTCCAACCGATGAGCTCGCACCCCAGGTAGTGGGGGATCCGCTCGCCGGGGGTGCAATCCGGACAGCCCCATCGCGCCAGGCCGCCTTCATCGGCACGGTAGGCGACGTCGCACGCCATCTCGGACGGGTCACAGAACCTGCCGTGGCAGTCGCAGACGCAGAGATGCCAGTGCTCGCAGGTGCACGCGGCGTTCGGCGATGGGGGTCGCAGGACACTGGCGGGGAATGGTCCCGTCGTCGGCATGTCAGTCCCTCCAGGCGGAGCGACCCGGGTGGTCCCAGCCGTCCGGGGCCCGCTGCAGCCATCATCGTGACACCGGCTGTCAACCCGTTGCCTCGCCTGGCTTGGTTCGACGACCTGGGTCGGCGAGTTCCCGCACCTTGGTGATCGACGGCACCTGGATGCCAGGGTCCGTGGAGGCGGGATATTGGACTGCCATGCTGTGGAACCGATGTAGGACGATGAGCAGCGTCACGATCCGGGCAGATGATCGTCATGTCAGGCAGCGGCATCGCCGCAGTCCGGTGCGGATACGAGGTGGACCGATGAGGGCATCCCTGCGACGCGATCCTGTCTGGTGGGTCTGGCGACAGGTTCCTGCTCACGACCGCCGACCCGGCGTCCCCGACCATCGGGAACACGGTCGTGTGGCAGGTCAGCGCTGGCGATCACGTGTCGCCGTCCTATCCAGAAGGCGGCCAGGTCGGATCCGTCGACGGCGTCGATACCCTCGCCGCGGCGCGAGCCCTCGTCCTCTCGGGCGAGATGCCGGCCGGCGTTGCGCCCCTGCCGTGGGGATCATCGTGACCACGCTGCCATGACGATCAGCCATCACGGGCGACTCGCTCGCATCGCCCTCGCCCTGTCCGTCGTCACGGCCGGGGCCCTGGGCGCCGCAACGATCCCTGCGCAGCCGGCGTCTGCCGAGTGCACCGGCCTGTCGCCATGGCCATCCTTCACTCGCTTCGCGCCGACTTCCCCCGACGTGGTCATCGGCACGGTGACCTGGCTCGCCCTGCCGGATGCGTACAACCCCTGGTTCACGCTCACCGTGGACGACGTGCTCAAAGGGCCACGGATGCCGGGCGACACGATCGGCTTCGACCGTCTCCATTCGGGCGGCCCAGAACCGCTGTGTGCCGACGACTCGGTGCTCCGTGTCCAGGCAGGCGATCGGATCGCCATGGCCTTCGACGCCC
>JBBSOS010000294.1:0-3763 GCA_038259505.1 Candidatus Limnocylindrales bacterium
CACGACCGGATCGCGGGCCAGCTCCGGCAGCCACAGGTTGTAGATACCCGCGATCGATGGCCCGCCCGGGCTCGTGGCCTGTGTCTTGATGGTCGTGAGCAGGTCCCCGAACGGGACGGCGCGGATCTCCACCGTCACGTTCGGGTGCAGGGCCGTGTACGCGTCGGCCACGGACTGGAGCTGGGTGACCTGATCGGGTCCCCAGTGGGTGAGATATGAGATGGTCACGGGGGCGGGCGACTGGCCCACGGCCGGGACGGCACCTCCGACGGACGCGGCGACGAGGCCGGCTAGCCCGATCGCACCAAAGCGGAGCTTCCGCATCGATCCTCCTCATGTGTTGTACGTGGGACAGGCTGGTGCCCGTCCACTCCATGTGCGTATGATGTCATGACGAATGTGCGCTGACGAGGTCGATCCTGACACCGGCCTGACCGCGGGGTCGCCCGATCAGCCGTGGCTGGCGCAGGCGGGGTCGCCCGATCAGCCGTGGCTGGCGCAGGCGGGAGCACCCCGGACCGCGCTTCGCCGGACCGGCGAGCCGCTGTACCGACAGTTGGCGGACGATCTGCGGGCGCGGATCCTGGCGGGTGAGTTCCCGGCGCCAGCCCCGATCCCCACCGAATCGCAACTCTCCCAGCGCTACCGCACCTCCCGGATCACGGTCCGCCATGCCCTGGAGCTGCTCGACCACGAAGGTCTCGTCCATCGCGAACAGGGTCGCGGATCGTTCGTGCGGCCGCGAGCGATCACCGTCGGCCCTCGGCGCCTGACATCCTTCACCCAGGAGATGCAGGAGCGCGGCGCTCGACAGGCATCGGAGCTGATCGCCATGGAGCGCTCGGGCATCCCTGCCGATGCGCCGCTCGACGGCGACGCCAGTGGCCGGTGCGCCCGGCTCGAGCGTGTTCGTCGCGCCGACGGTCGACCGATCGCATATCAGGTGACCCTGATCCCGGTCGAACTGGCTGACGACATCGAGTCCGCCCTCTCGGACGGTGGGTCCCTGTATCACTACCTGCGTGTCCGCCACGCGCTCGAGATCGACAGTGCAGACGAAACGTACCGGGTGGGGGTCGCCGACGTGCGATCGGCCGAACTCCTGGCGATCCCGCCGGGAACGCCCGTGTTCATGGTCGAGCGCGTGGGCTATGCGGGTGCGCGCCGCGTGGAGTGGACGAGATCGATCGTGCGCGGTGAGGACTACGAGGTCCACGTCCACCTCAAGCGCTGAGCGTCAAGCCCGGCGCGCTCGTCCGGTGGCGTCACTCGAGCGGGACACAAGAGTGGCGCCGCGCGGACGCGACGCCACTCCTCGGAACGGGGCCTGACTGCGTCGGGTCAGGCGCGGATCTCCTGGCGCATGAACGAGACGTACGCGGCAGCGAAGCAGATGACCGTGCCCGCCACGAGCACCACCACCTGCGGCCAGATGAGCAGCAGGCTCTGCTGGAAGGGCAGGATGGTGACCGCAGCACGGCTCTGGTCCGTCTGGACCAATGCCGAGATGTCGAACGACTGGATGGTCGGATCGAGCAATGCCTGGGTCATCTGCTGGAACAGCGTGATGGGATTGAGACGCCCCAGGTCCGTGATCATCTGGGCGTTCGCCAGTTGCTCCACCGGAGTGGGGTTGGTGGGCACCGGCCGGAGCGTGTTGGCCACCGTGCTGACGATCTGGCTGCCGAAAAAGGTGAGCACGAGCCAGACCGCGATGACCACCAGCGCCGCCGTCGCCGCGCGTCGGAACACGACCGAGCCAAGGGTCGCCAACGCCAGCCAGAAGGCGACATAGAGTGCCGCGGCCACGAACCACGTGATGATCCGGGCAGCGACATCGGCGTCCGGGAAGACGCCCAGGCGGATGATGCCCACGCCGGACAGCATCAGGATGACCGCGCCCAGGATCATCGAGATGACCGCGAGACCGGCCAGGAACTTGCCGTTGATGACGTCGTCGCGGTGGATGGGCTGGGACACCAGCCGTGGCAGGGTGCCCTCGGAGCGCTCCGAGCTGATGGCGTCGAATCCGAACGCGATGCCCAGCACCGGACCCAGCAGCGCCACCAATCCCGCGAACGAGGGGAACGACTGGCCGCTGACGCCCGGGATGGTCGCCGACTCCGTGAACAGATGCGGGAACACGGGCAGGCTCTTGCCCGTGACCGTGGTCTGCTGGGCGATCTGGCTGGCCACGTCCCGGAACGTGCCGGCCACGGAATAGATGGCCAGCATCCCGGCCAGTCCGAGCACCAGCAACAGCACGATGAACCGAAGGCTGAGCAGGTGCTCCGTGAACTCCCGCGAGCCGATGACCCGCCAGCCTGCCGGGATGGCCCGGACAGCCGCCAACCGGATCGTCGCGCCTTCCTGCACCGGCGCGCTCGGCGCGCTGACCTCGATGGCGCTCATGCGGCCACCCCCTGCGGGGTGTTCGCCGCGAAATATCGCTGGTAGATCTCATCGAGCTCCATGCCCCGGTCGCGCACTGTCCAGGGCACGTGGCCGCTGGCGATGAGCGTCGTGAGCACCGAGCCCCGGATAGCGGGCGGGCAGGTGACGCTCCACAGGCGTCGGTCCGTCGGGTCCGGTTCGACGCTGATGACGCCCGGCACCGCCCGGAGCAACTCCGGCACACCCGCGCCGTCGCCGTCGACCCCGATGTCGATGGTCACGTTGGCGCCGCGCTGCTGCTGCCCGGCGATGTCCGCCACGGTGCCCATGGCGACCACGTCACCGGCCACGAAGATCGCGATCCGGTCACACACCTGCTGTACCTGGTGGAGCAGGTGGCTGGACAGGAGGACCGAGACGCCCTGGTTGCGGGCCAGGCCACGCACGAGGTCCAGGACCTCCATGACGCCCACGGGGTCGATGGAGGTCGTCGGCTCGTCGAGGATGACGACCGCGGGGTCCTTGACCAGGACATCGGCGAGGCCGAGCCGCTGGCGCATACCCCGGGAGTATGTCTCCACCGGCTGATCCCCGGACTCCGGCAGGCCGACCTGGTGGAGCAGCGCGTCGATGCGCTCATCGGACTCCAGGTCGGGGATGCCATTCAGGCGTGCCGTGTAGCGCAGGTTCTCTCGCCCGGTCATGGCCCCATAGAAGCCCACGTTGTCGGGCAGGTAGCCGACGTGACGCTTGACCTGCAGCGGGTCACGCAGCGGGTCGAAGCCGAGCACCTCGGCAGTCCCCGCCGTCGGCTCGGTCAACCCGAGCAGCATCAGGATGGTCGTGGTCTTGCCGGCGCCATTGGGACCCAGGAGGCCGAAGACCTCGCCCTGACGGATGTCGAGGTCGAGCGAGCGGACGGCGATCTTGTCGTCCGCGCCCTCCTGGGGATAGCGCTTCTCGAGCCCACGGGTATGGATGACCAGCGGTTCGCCGGCCATGGTCATCGCCTCCCGTATCGACGGAAGACGAGGAACAGACCGATGAGCACGAGGACGATGATGCCGATGCCCACGAAGCCCCAGATGGACGAGGTCTCGACGGTGGTCCGGAGCTGGATGGTCTGTGGCGTGCTCACCTGGTCGGCACGTGCGTTCAGGGTCACGATGTAGTCGCCTGCGATGGCGCCGCTGGGTGGCGTGATGGTCACGGTCGCGGTCGCATCCTGGCCCACCGGAATGGTCGCGATGGTCGGCTGGTCCCAGTCGGCCTTCCAACCACTGGGCGGCGTGGCCGTAAGCGCCACGTTCTCGAGGTCGGCCGAGCCGGTATTGCTGATGGTGACCTGGTAGGTGGTCGCGCTCCCCGC
>JBBSOS010000295.1:0-3758 GCA_038259505.1 Candidatus Limnocylindrales bacterium
CATCGGGCGTGATGCGAAGCAGCTCTCGCGCTGGCACGCCTTTGGGACGCAGCGCCCACGGGATGGCCAGCAGGACGACCCACAGTGCCGCGATGCTCACGACGATCCCGGCGATGAGTCCCCAGTCCATCCCCGCCTATGACGCCTACGCTCGGGCATGGCCGTCATGAACATGGGCCACCGCCATTGCCCAGGTGATACCGAGCCCTCGGATCGATTGACCGCGGCCCGACGCGAGCCCCAAGATCGAACATGCCAGCATGCCGAGTATCCGCGTCCGCGTTCGGCTCTTCGTGACGATCACGATGTTTGTGGTAGATCGAGCGGCGTGGCGAGTGCCGTCAGTCGCTATCGAGCGTGCTATCAGTCCTGTCGGTCGATGCTATCATGACACGATGAAGCAACTGATCACGCGCGTCCCGGATGACGTGCTGAACGTATGCAAACAGAAAGCCAAGGCAGAAGGCGTATCGATGAACACGTTCGTCAATCGACTTCTGGTACGGGCCGCGGAGGCGGACGAACGTGGCCGCGAGCTGGACCGGCGCATCGCGGCTGCAGGTCTGACGGTCCGGGCTGTCCCGTCGATGCAGCCGCCATCGATGGCGGAGGTGCTGTGGCTGACCAAGGGAGCCGGGACCGGCCTCAGCGAGGCGCTTGATTGGGCCCGGGGCGAGGGCTGACCGGTGCTATTCGCGGAAACGAGCGCGATCGTGACCGCGTACGCCGCGGATGAGGCAGACCACCCACGCATGCTGGCGGTCCTGTTCGGCGACCAAGGTCCCGTGCTGGCGTCGGAACTGGTACGGCTGGAGTTCGCCGCAGCCATGGCGGCGGCTGCGCGCGCAGGGCGTATCGACGACGCGGCACCGGTGATCGCCCGGCTCGATGCCGACTGCGCCGAGGGACCCATCCGTCTGCTGGCTCTCCGGGGTGGAAGCGTGCTGGACCGCGCGGCCCGCTTGGTGCGGGAGTATCGCCTGCGGTCGCTCGACGCCATCCATCTCGCGGTTGCGCTCGAGGACGCCCGGCCCCTGGCGCACCCGGAACCGATCACCTTCCTCACGCGCGACCAGCGGCAAGCGGACGCGGCCCGTTCGCTGGGTTTCCTCGTCGCCTGACGCCTGCTCTTGCGCCAGTACGGCTTGGATGCTCATCACCGAGGGGCTCTGCGCCACGGCACCTGGGGAACCTGGTGAGCCGGGAAGGACTCGAACCTTCAACCAAGTGATTAAGAGTCACTTGCTCTGCCATTGAGCTACCGGCCCAGGCCGCGTATTCTACCGTGCCGACGCCCTACCATGCCATGCGTGAGCGAGTCCGCAGCCGAGATGATCCTGCAGCGCCTACCCACGGTGACCCAGCCGGAGGTGCAGATGCTGCACGCCATGTGGCAGGGCGGTGACGCCGCCATCCGGGCGCGCGCATGGCAGCACGGCAAGGACGCGCTCGCCGACCATGGGGCGGCGCAACGGTACGAGGAGGCCAACAGCGCCGTTGGTCGCTGGGTGCGGGACTATGCGACCGGGCGCATCGGCATGTACTCGAATGTCCTCGACGCCAGCTTCCACGATCAGGACCGGATGGAGATGCGGATGCAGGCCGCGCCAGCCGTCCTCGATGCCATCCTCGGCAGCCTCATCGGCGAGGCGCTCCCGACTGACGAGGTCGAGACGCTCCTGGGCCCCTGGAATGCGGTCTTCGGCGCGGACGAGGGCTCCGAGCCGACCGACACGACTGACGTGGCGACCACGTGACGACCGCGGTGCCCCTGCGCCGTCGCATCCTGTCGGGCGAGTGCCTCTTCGGCACGTTCCTCAATCTGGGGTCCATCCAGGCCGCGGAGGTCTGTGCCCGTGCCGGGCTCGACTGGGTTCTGGTCGACCTGGAACATGGCGCCGGCACCGAGGCGGACCTGCTGCCGCAACTGGCCGCGATCGCGGGGACCGGCACCGCTGCTCTCGTTCGGGTCGAGGAAGGGACACGCCTGCGCATCGGCCGTGCCCTGGATCTCGGCGCGGATGGTGTGATGGTGCCCCAGGTGTCGACCGTCGGTGACGCCCAAGATGTCGCACGCTGGGTCCGGTTCCCGCCAGCAGGCAGTCGTGGTGTGGCGCTCTTCACCCGCGGCCTGGCGTACGGCTCGGGCGGTCACGAGTCGGTCGACAGCCGCAACGACCAGGTCGTGGGCATCGTCCAGATCGAGTCCCGCCAGGCGGTGGACGCTGCGGCCACGATGGCGGCGACCGAGGGCATCGATGTGCTGTTCGTGGGTCCCGCGGACCTGTCCCATGCGCTGGGTATCCGGGGCCAGATCGATCATGCCGACTTCGACGCGGCCATCCGGACGGTGGCGGATGCGGCGCGCGCCAACGGCAAGGTCGCAGGCATCATGCTCTGGAAGCCCGAGGATGCCGCCCGGTATGCAGCGCTGGGCTACACCTTCTTCAGCCTCTCGACCGACGGTGCGCTGCTGAACGCGGCGATTCGCGCGTCGCTTCAGGCAGGACGGGGCGCGATCGAGTCCCTGTAAGTCGGCGATGCCGGGCACCGCCACGCTCAGCCGCCGTGTGTCATGTGGGTTGGTTGTCGATCTGGGCGCGCTGCAGCCGACCGGAGTAGTCGACGTACACCGATTTCCACTCCGTGTACGCGTCCAGCGCCTCGTGACCCGCCTCCCGGTGGCCATTGCCGGTCTGGCGGGTGCCTCCGAAGAGCAGGTGCGTCTCGGTGCCGATGGTGCCCGCATTCACGTACAGGATGCCCGTGCCGAGGTCGCCCATCGCACGGAAGGCGACATGCACATCCTGCGTGTAGATGCTCGGCGAGAGGCCGTAGCGGACCTGGTTGACGACCGTGACCGCCGGCGCGTAGTCGGGCACCCGGATGACCGATAGCACCGGGCCGAAGATCTCCTCCTGGGCCAGTCGAGACATCGGGTCGACATGGTCGAACACCGTCGGTTGGAGGAAGTGGCCGTGCTCCAGGCCCGGACCGGTCGCGCGATCACCGCCGGTCAGCAGTTCCGCGCCATCCTCCCGCCCGATCTCGACGTAGTCGCGGGCGCGCTCCAGGGCCGCGGCCTTGATGAGCGGTCCGACCTGGGTCCGGGGGTGGAGGCCACTGCCGAGCCGGTCAGCAGCGCCCCGAACGCGTACAGGATCTCCCCCCGACGCGGGGCGGGCGCCCGTCGCCAGTCGCAGGCGGCGTCCTCCGCGGCTCGGACGGCCGCGGCCACGTCGGACGCATCCGAGGCTGCGTAGCTGCCGATCACGATCCGATCGTCGGCCGGGTCACGCGACTCGAGGACGGCCCCCGAATTCGCCGCGCACCACTCCCCGCCGATCAGATCGTCGTGCCCATGAGGGCCCTGCTCCGTGCTCGTTTGCGTGCCCAGGTCGGAGCCATGATCCGGGTCGTTCGACCGCTCGTCGTGGGGCTCAGCCATCGGCAGGGGGTCGTCTGCGGTGCTCACTTCCCGATCGTATGACATCCCCACCGGGTCGGGCGCCCAGTGGTGTGCGATTCCCACCCCGCGGGAGTAACGCCCAACATCGCCTTGGCCGGCCTCGTTCGGGACCGGACCAGGTCGCCTCGACGTCCAGGATCCCATCACGTGGGAGGATCGAGCACGCAGGCAGTGCTGCGGGGCACGTATCGGGCCAGGGCGTGCCCGGACAACCCGGTTCCGATGGTTCCCTGGCCCGTACTCCCACCCCATGGGAACGCGAGATGGGAGTGCGAGCGCCAATGGGAAC
>JBBSOS010000296.1:0-3751 GCA_038259505.1 Candidatus Limnocylindrales bacterium
GGGCCCAACACGCGCCTCGCGGACAAGGACCCCCCCAGCCGCAACCCTCGCACGGGCGGCGCCTGTGTCGGCTGTCCAGCGCCCGGGACGGGTCGCCCCGGCCCGCAGCCCACCGGTCCATCCAGCTCCGGGCGGCTGCGCGCCGCAAAGGGATCACGTGGAACGCGTCCTGATCGGCGGCTTCATGCACGAGGTGCACACGTTCGTGGGCGGTGTCCTCACGCTCGAGGACATGCGTCGCAACGGCTTCGTGGCGGTCGGTGACGAGATGCTCTCCGGCGGCATCGGTGCCCGCCAGGAGGTGCATGGCGCGATGGAGGTCGCCGCCCGAGAAGGCATCGAGCTGGTGCCCTCGGTGCACGCCTTCGGCGGCGTCGGCGGACGCGTTGCCGACGAGGCGTTCGCGTTCCTGAGCACGGCGATTTTCGACACTGCACGCACCAACCTGGGTCGCCTCGATGGCGTCTACCTGGTGCTCCACGGCGCGATGGCCAGCGTGTCGGAGGACGATCCGGAGGGACTGGTGCTCCAGGCACTGCGCGAGCTGCTCGGTCCCGACATCCCCATCGTGGCCAGCTTCGATCTCCATGTGCATATGACCGACCGGATGGTCGCGAGTGCGAGCGCCGTTATCGCCTATCGGACCATCCCGCATCTCGACTTCGTGGAGACCGGCGCTCGAGCGATGGCGCTGTTGGTGGATGCCATCCGGGGGCGGAGCCACCCGGTGAGCCGACAGCGCAAGCTGCGCATGACCGCATCATCGGAGCAGCACGATACGAATCACGGACCCATGGTCGATGTGATGGCACGCGCGAGAGAGATGGAGACCCGCGACGGTGTCCTCGCAGTCAGCGTCACGCCCACCCAGCCGTGGATGGACGTGCCGGAGCTCGGCTGGTCGGTCATCGTGGTCGCCGATGATGACCCGGCCCTGGCCCAGGCAACAGCCGATGAGCTTGCCTGGATGCTCTGGGACCGCCGCGAGCGGTTCCTGGTGTCCAAGACGCCGGTGGCCGACGCAGTCCAGCAGGCGATGTCGACCGCGGCCCGACCGGTGGTCCTCGCCGATGGCGCGGACAGCCCCAGCGCGGGCGCCAACGGAGACGGCAACGACCTGTTGCGGGAGCTCCTGCGCATCGACTACCAGGGTCAGGCCCTGCTCGCGATCGTCGACCCGCCCGCGGCGGCTGCCTGCCACGCGGCAGGGCTGGGTGCCACGGTACACGTGACCCTGGGAGGCGCCCTGACCCCGGCCATGTACCAGCCCCTGGAGATCACGGGCGAGGTCATCGCACTCCTCGATGGCAGGTACATGCACCAGGTGCCGGTTCGTCCGGTCGATATCGGTCCCACGGCCGTGCTCCGGATCGGGGGCGTGCACGTCGTGATCAGCACCCGCAAGGCATTCCAGCTCGATGAGAGCGTCTACCACCAGGCGGGGCTCGATCCCCGCACTGCGGACATCGTCCAGGCCAAGTCAGCGGGCGGATTCCGGGGCGTCTACGAGCCGTTCGCGGCACGCATCATCGAGATGGATACCCCGGGTCTCACCACGCACGACCTGACGCGCCTCCCCTTCAAGCGCATCCCACGGCCGATGTGGCCGTGGGACGCGGACCTCGCCGAACCATGGCCAGGCGCGACGCGGCCGTCCGTGACCAGGGGCACGATCTAGCACCCACCGTGCCACCCGGAGTTGGTGGCGGAGAGGACAGCATGGACACGACCACCCTCGGACGCACCGGTCTCCGGACCTCGCGGCTCGGCTTCGGCATGTGGCCCATCGGGGGCACCAAGGAGCTGGGCGACTATGGCCCCGTGGACGATGACCTTGCCGTGGCGGCCATCCAGCGAGCCCTGGACCTTGGCGTGACGCTCTTCGACACCGCCCCGGCGTATGGTGAGGGTCGCGCGGAGGAGATCCTGGCCCGCGCCCTGGGTGGTCGGCGTGATGAGGTCGCTGTCGTCACCAAGTGCGCCGTCCACTGGGACTGGGACGCGGACAAGTGGGTCACCGACAGCACCCGGGCAGAGATCCTGCGCTCGGCCGACGAGAGCCTCCGCCGCCTCCAGCGTGATGTCATCGACGTGCTGCTCATCCATGTGCCCGATCCAGCCGTCGCGCCGGAGGAGCCGATGCGCGCTTTCGAGGAGCTCAAGGCGGCGGGCAAGATCCGCTTCGCGGGCGTCTCCAATTTCACGCTCGACCAGCTCCAGGGCTATCGGGCGCTCGGTTCCGTGGACGTCATCCAGGTCGGGTACCACCTGTTTGACCGGCGGATGACACAGGCGATGCTGCCACTGGCCCAGGAGGCGGGCATCGGGGTCATGATCTACGGGTCACTCGCCCACGGGCTGCTGACCGGTGCCTGGAAGCGCAACCATGCATTCGATGCCAAGGACTGGCGCGCGGCCGGCGACTCGTTCGGATTGCCGCTCTTCACGCCAACGAACCTGCCGGTCAACATCGGCGTCGTCGACCGCCTGGCTGCGATCGCGGCGCGCAGCGGTCATACCGTCGCGCAACTGGCCATCGCGTGGGTGCTCCAGCACCCCGCCGTGGGCGTGGCGCTGACCGGAGCCAGGAACCCGGCCGAGATCGAGGACAATGTCGGCGGCGTGGAGTGGGCGCTGGATGCGGCCACCATGGCCGAGATCGAGTCCGTCATGGCCGACGCTGCGGGGACATCCCCGGGCGCCGGCGGGTACGTCGTCAATGAGACCCACGAGTCCGGGTAGGTCAGCCGACCATCGGTAGTCCAGCCGACCGGCCACCGGTCACAGGAGAGGAACAGCCATGCGTGCTCCCGTCCTTCGCGCCGCCCACGAGCCCATGACCATCGAAAACGTGGAACTGCTGCCGCCACGCGCCGGTGAGGTGCAGGTGACGATGGTCGCCAGCGGCGTCTGTCACAGCTGCCTCCACGTCATCGATGGCTCGTACGTCGGGGCGCCGCTGCCCATCGTCCTGGGCGACGAGGGAGCGGGCATCGTCGCCGCGGTCGGCCCCGGCGTCAGCCGCGTCACGGTCGGCGACCACGTCATCATCTCGTGGGCGCCATCGTGCGGCTACTGCCGCAACTGCGTCCGGGGCCGCCTCGTGTTGTGCGAGAACCAGCCACCCTTCGGCTACCTGGGCGATGGCACCACCCGCTTCAAGCTGGATGGCCAGGACCTCTTCCACTACGGACCTGCGGCGTACGCGTCGGAGGTGGTCGTTCCCGAGAGCTGCGCCATCCCCATCACGAAGGAGATGCCGCTGGAGAAGGCCGCGCTCATCGGCTGCTCGGTCATGACCGGGGTCGGCGCCGTGACCTACACCGCTGGCGTGCCCGCAGGCGCGAGCGTCGCGGTCTTCGGCTGCGGCGGGGTCGGCCTCAACTCGGTCCAGGGGGCGGACCTGGTCTCCGCGCACCCCATCATCGCGGTCGATATCAACGACTCCAAGCTGGAACACGCCCGGGCCATGGGCGCGACCCATGTCTTCAACTCCTCGCAGACCGATGTGCCCGCGGCCATCAAGGGACTCACCGGTGGCCGGGGCGTGGAGTATGCCATCATCGCTGTCGGCAACGGTGCCGTGGTCCAGCAGGCGTGGGCCTCGCTGGCCAATGGCGGCACGGCGGTGATGCTCGGCCTGATGCCTTCGGGCGAGCTGCTGTCCATCGATCCCATCCGGCTCATGGGCAACGAGTGCCGCATCATCGGCTCCCGCTACGGCTCGGCCCGGCCGTCGGACGACTTCCCC
>JBBSOS010000297.1:0-3737 GCA_038259505.1 Candidatus Limnocylindrales bacterium
AAGTGGTCGATCTCGTCTTCCCGGAGCCACCAGCCCACGCCGGCGCGGAGCAGCTCCCGAGCCTCATCGACATCCAGGACCGCGAACGCTCGCCGACCCAGTTCGGCGGCCGACTCCGCCACCGGCCAGCCGATGATCCGGAAGGGCACCGTGGCGGCAAGGTCTCGTCCGTGCCCAGACAGATCGACGCCGGGCACCCCTGCGAGCGCATCGAGCAACCGGGCGGTCAGGCGCTCCGACCGCTCGAGGGCCCATGGCAGCCCAACGTACATCAGCAACCAGCCGACGCTCCTGGCCAGGCCCAGCAGGACGGCCCTGGGCAGCGGGTCCAGGAGTGAGGTAGCCCTGCGGACGTCCACCCGGTCGCCGGCCCAGGCTGCCGTCACGCCCTCGGGCCCCAGCAACCACCGGTGTCCGGCCGCCAGCACGATATCGGCCCCGGTGACGCGAGCATCGACGGGCACGGCGCCGACCGACCAGCCCGCATCGAGCACCAGCAGCGCTCCGACCTCGTGGGCACGAGTCGCGAGCGGGGCGGTGACGGCGAGCCTGCCCGTGGCCGCATCGACATGCGACACGACGACCAGCCACGCGTCGTCGGCGATGGCGTCCGGCGTGACAGGGCCAGCCACCACATCGAGCGCAGCTCCACGCGCATCGGCGAACGCGCGCAGGCTGGTCAGCAGCGCATCAGGGGCGTCGCCCAGGACCACCAGACGGCCCGACGGCCCGCCACGCGGTTCCGGCAGGCATGCCTGGAGCAGTGCGATCGGTCCCGGAGCAAGCACGACGCGCGACGGGTCCGCCGACAACACAGCGGCCACCACGGCACGTGCCTCGTCGGCGCGTTGCTGCATGTCATCGGCCCGGTCAGGGCCACCGCGACCAACGCGCAGTTCCCAATCGTCCGCCTCCTGGAGCGCCCGGTCGGTCTCGGACGGGAACGGCCCGGCGACCGTCGCATCGAGCCGAATCCCCGAACCGGTCGACGGCAGGAGTTCCCGGATCGCGGCGAGCTTGGCGTCATCGGGCAGGAACGGGTCCACGTGTCGCATCATCGCCCAGCGGTGCGGTCGGCGTGGCGCGGTCAGCGCTCCGACGTCAGCACCTGGTATCGGCCACCGGCCTGGAGCCGCTGCTCGATGGCCGCCACGGTCGAGAGACGGTCGACGTCCGCAGCCGTCTTGTCATCACGGATCCGGACGATGCGCGGGAACCGCATCGCGAACCCCGAGGCATGTCGACTCGAGCGCTGGATGATGTCGAAGGCGATCTCCACCACGATCGACGGTTCGACGACGCGATATCGGCCATGGATACTCAGCGTGTGCGCCTCGAACCAGTGGGTCATCTCGGCGATCTCGGCATCGGTCAGGCCACTGTAGGCCTTGCCCACGTTGACCAGGCCTCCCACGGGCGTGTCCGGCCGGTCATCCCGGACCGCGAAGGTGTAATCGGACAGCACTCCGTGCCGGCGACCGTGACCGACCTCGACCCCGACGACCACGCAGTCGAGCGTCGTGAGCGCCTTCTTGAGCTTCAGCCAGGCGTATCCGCGACGCCCAGGCGCGTAACCGCTGTCGGGATCCTTGACCATGAGGCCCTCGTTGCCGCGGCCCTGGGCAGCATCGAACGTTGCCCGCAACTGGTCCTCGTCGTCGACGGTCGTGAGCGCCGACAGACCTGTGCCCTCCGCGTGGTCAAGGCCCAGCGCCGCAAGTCGCTGACGTCGCTCGCGGAGCGGCATCCGGAGCAACGGCTCGACGCCATGCGTGGGGTCCCCCAGGGCGAGCAGGTCGAAGGCAACGTAGATCACTGGTACGTCCTCCCGGATCTGCGCCGATGGCCGCTTGCGCCCCAACCGTGCCTGGAGTCGCTGGAATGGCAGTGCGCCGCCATCACGCCAGGCGAGGATCTCGCCATCGAGGATTCCGTCCCACGCCTGGCCCGCGACCGCGGTGATGATCTCCGGGAATTGCTCACTGACGTCGTTCAGGTCCCGGCTGAACAGCCGGATGGTGGTGCCCTGCTTGTGGAGCTGGGCCCGGATACCGTCGTACTTGTCCTCGACCCAGACGGGCGGCGCCATGCGCGCCAGCGCCTCAGCCTCGTCCACGACGGGTGATGCCAGCATGCACGTCAGAGGATGGAACAGGGACAACTCGGCCGTGTCGAGACGGTCATCCCGTGCGAGACGCGCGGTCCGGCCGATATCGCCGGTGAGCATGCCTGCCCACTGGACCGCGGCAAGGTCCCGATCGAAGGCGCTCGCGATGCCAGCTTCCAGATGCCCCTGGCGAAGACCGATGCGCAGCTCGCCGCCGAGGATCTTGACCACCGCGCGTGCCGTGTCCGGATCGCAGCGGGCCAGGAGCGCCCGTGCGAGGGCGCCCTTGGCCATCGCTCCGCGCGCGCCGGCGATCGCCTCGAAGGTCTCGGAGACCTCGGCCAGGGTGGGCGGCACGCCCACGGACTCGTGGCCGGCCGATACCAGGATGTCCGCCACGGCCATGGCCAGGTCGGACGACCGGTCGTAGGCGGCCCCCACGTCGAGAGCCTCCGCATGCGTCCGCGTGACGGCAGTGGCCGCCAGGTCCGTGGCCACGTCCGTGATGGCACGCCAACCGAGACCCGTGGTCCTGGCATCGGATCCGGGGAAGGAGCGCCCGGACAGGAACACGGCGGCTATGCCCAGCTCATCGTCGGGCAGGCTCCGTAGGTAGCCCGCGACCGCGGCGACCTTCGCTGTCGTGCTGCGAGTCGCGGCGACCGTTTGCGCGACGTCCGCCCAGGCCTTCATGTGCTCGATGGTATCGGGCATCCGCCCAGGGATCGTCAGGAACGGTGGCGGCTCGCTGCGATAGCATCGCGGACCGATGCACCGACGCGACGATGACCGGCACTGGAATCCGCCCCTGATCGAGGGCGTCAGCATCGACCTACGTCGCCATCGACCGGGGAACCTGCCGACGGTCCTCCGCTGGTATGCCGATCCCGAGCTGGCCCGCCTGACCCGCTACTCGCTGCGACCGATGCCTCCAGACGAGGTCGAACGGTTCTTCCATGCACGGCTGCTGTCCAGTGAGTCGGTCGCCTACGGCATCCATGTCAGGGATGGCGGTCGACTCATCGGCCTGACGACCTTCAGCGCCCTTGATCCCGACAACGGCTCGGTGCTCTTCCACATCACCATCGGCGAGACCGACGCGTGGGGACACGGCTATGGCACGGAGGTCGCGCGCCTGATGCTCGGGCTCGCCTTCGAGCGTATCGGGTTGCACCGGGTCGGGCTGACAGTGTTCGCGTTCAATGAGCGGGCGATCCGGAGCTACCAGCGGGCCGGGTTCCGGGTCGAGGGCCGAGCGAGGGAAGCGATCGACCGGGACGGTCGGTACTGGGACGAGATCCACATGGGCGTCCTGCGCGACGAGTGGCTGGCGGACCGGGCGGCTGGCGCGGCCGCCGTGGCGGGCACATCCGGAGTGGCGACCACAGGAGGCTAGACCGCATGGCCAGCACAGGGGTGGCCGCGAACGCGGCACGTGCCGAGGTGCGCGGCATCATCGCCCAAAGGGGTCATAGCGTCGACAACGCGCGGGACACTGCCGCGCGTCTCGACATCGCATTCGACGCGGGCGACCTGGTGCGCGCGCCGCTCCTGGACCAGGCACTCAGCGCCCTCGCCGTGGCCAGCGAACCGGACGATGGCCAGCGACTGGGCGGCAAGAGCGCCGAGG
>JBBSOS010000298.1:0-3724 GCA_038259505.1 Candidatus Limnocylindrales bacterium
CATCGATCTCCGGCTTCGTCCAGACATACGTCAGGCCCTCGTGGCCGAGCGTGTCGGCGTCCAGGCTGGCGGCCAGTCCGACCGGACCATCGGTTCCCTCCACGACCATGGCACGGGCCATGAACCCGAGCGTGTCATCGGCCACGTCGGCGTGGCGTTGCTCGCCAGTCACCTGCCACGCGTGCAAATAGACCAGGGCGAGCTGCGCGTTGTCGTACAGCATCTTCTCGAAGTGGGGCACGAGCCACGAGCTGTCGGTGGCATAGCGAGCGAAACCGCCGCCCAGGTGATCCCGGATGCCCCCTGCCGCCATCGCGTCGAGGCTGCGCACGGCGATCTCCAGTGCTCGTGCGTCACCGGTCCGGCGGTGCTGGCGCAGCAACAGCTCGATGGCCATCGGCTGGGGGAACCGGGGCGCACCACCCCAGCCGCCCGCCCGGTCATCGAACGATCTCTCCAGGGTCAGGACGGCAGCAGCGATGTGGCCCTCGAGGTTCGTCGGATCGGCAGTCCCGAGGTGCACCGCCCCCGGCGAACGCTGTCCCTGCCGGATGGCCTCGGCAAGGCGGCTCGCACTCGCCTCGACCTCGTCGCGACGCGACGTCCAGGCCTCGTGCACGGCTGCGAGCACCTGCCGGAGGGACGCAAGCCCGTGGCGCGGCGTGTCCGGGAAGTAGGTGCCTCCGTAGAAGGGCCGACCGTCGGGTGTCAGGAACACGGTCATCGGCCATCCGCCGCCGCCCGTCAGTGACTGGACCGCATCCATGTACAGCGCGTCGATATCCGGCCGCTCCTCGCGATCGACCTTGATGCTCACGAAGGACGAGTTCAGCTCCTGCGCGGTCGGGGCATCCGCGAAGGACTCCCGATGCATCACGTGACACCAGTGGCAGGCCGCGTAGCCGACGGACAGGAACACGGGCCGGTCGAGCTGCCGGGCGCGCTCGAGCGCGTCGGGCCCCCACGCAAACCAATCCACGGGATCATGCGCGTGCTGGAGCAGATACGGGCTGGTCTCAGCAGCCAGGCGGTTCGATCGGTCGTTGGTCGGATGCTCCACCGGTTGATGGTAGGCGAGTGCTACCGTCCCAGCCATGTCATCCATGGGACCGGGTCTGCTTCGGATCGGGGTCGTGATCCTGGCCGCAGGCACCGCCAGCCGATTCGGCAGCGACAAGATGCTGGCCCGTCTCGACGGTCGCCCGATGCTGCAGCACGTCCTCGATACGGCCGCCTCGTCCCATCCTGCATGCAGCGTGGCCGTGGTGGGAACCGACGATGCCCCGTACGGCGAGCTTGACTGGGGTCTCACCATGCGGGTCCGGAACCCCGATTCGGCACTGGGCATGTCGAGCTCGCTTCGCATCGGGCTGGAGGCATCCGCCGGGTGCTCCGGACTCCACGGCGTCCTGATCATGCTCGGCGATCAGCCTCGGACCACCCTGGCGACCCTGCAGGCGCTGGTCCTGGCCACGCCGGCTGCCATCGATGCCGATGCCATCGCAGTGCTACCGGCGTACTCGGGGGGAGGTGGCGCGAATCCCGCGCTGCTGCTCCGTGCGGGGTTCGGCCTCGTCTCGCGGCTATGCGGCGACCGGGGTCTCGGAGGCCTCTTCCGGACGCTGCCTGACCGTGTTCGGTGGGTGTCGCTGCCGGGTTCCAATCCCGACGTGGATACGCCGGCTGAGCTCCGCGCGATCGCGCGCGGCGACCGCGAGTCGTCTGGCTAGGGCGCGCTCGAAGCCATCGGGCTGGCCATCGCGGACGCAGCCCCGGACGACCCCGGCGCTGAGGGCGCGGCCGACGAGGGTGCAGGGCTGGGCGCTGAGGGCGCAGCCGACGACGGCGCAAGACTGGGCAGCGTGATGTCGTTGTCCGTGCAGGCGGTCAGGTAGTCGCCGGTGCAGACCAGTGCCGCGGTACCAGGCCCGAACGCTTCCTCCGCGATGATTGTGTCGGCCACCGACCGGGTGCCCGCGATGGAGCCATCGATGGTGACGGCGATGGGGGTCAGCAGCAGCGTGGGGATGTCGGCGGTCCCGTTGTTGACGGGGGTCGTGCTCAGCCCTTCGGGCAGACCCTCTCCCGTCGCAAGACCGCATGAGATCACGGCCGCTAACTGAGCCTCCGGCCTCGGCGCCGCAAAGGTCGTCAGGAGCATGTCGCCGCCGAGCACCGACTGGACACCCTGGACGGTGGCATCGCCGCCGGTGACCTGCCTGGTCGCAGGATCGGCGGACGCGTCCCGAAGACCCGCGATGACCCCGCTCGCCAACGCATCGGACGGGGTGATGACGGCGTCGAATCCGTCGACCGTCAGCCCGCTGATGGCGTCCGCGACGATGCGCGTTCCTTCACCCGGGGTCAGATCGGTCGCGGCGGTTTCCCGGACGATCGTCCCCTCCCCGTCAAGGGCCGCCTTCACGGCGCTGCTCCACGCCTCGCCGGACGGATCAGCGGCGGGCGCATCGACGAGGACGACGCGCACACCCGCGGGCGGAGATGAGGTCGGGCCAGGGGAGGCATCGAGCGCAGCCTCGGAATTCGAGGTGGTGACGGCGCCGGCCGTCACGGTCCCGGCAGCGGCCGGATCGTAGGCGATGGAGTAGTCGACGACGGCACCCGTCACGGGCGTGTCGTAGCTGATGACCGAGGCGCCGGCACTCCTGGCGCTCGTGGCGATCGCGGCCCCCGTGGCCGCATCAACGGGGTCGAGGACGAGGACCCTGACACCCGCCGCGAGTGCTTCCTGCGCCTGCTGCGTCTGGAGGGCGGCATCGCCCCCTGCGTTGTAGGCGTTGAGGACCGCGGTCGGGCATACCTCGCTGAGCTTGGCACTGAAGGCCGGTCGGTCGACCGACTCCCAGCGTGGCTCTGTGGTGCTCGCCAGCAGGAGCGCCACCGCCGCGGCCACGATCGGTGCCACGGACGGCGCGGCTGATGCCGATGCGACGGACGGCGCGGCTGATGCCGGTGCCACGGACGGCGACGGTGATCCCGACGACGCTGATCCCGGTGCAGCGGTTCCCGGCGCGACGGATGCCGGCGCTGCTGACGGGGTCGCGGACCCGACCGGAGACGGAGACTGCGCCGTGACGGCCCCGGACGCGGCGACAGCCACGGCAAGAGCAGCTGCGACGACGAAGAACGGGCGAGCGCGCCGCCTGGGGTCGATCACGCGGGAACCTCCTCGATGGGTCACGATCCGCGACGCGCTCAGCCTCGACGACCCATGAGAGTCGTCACGTTCGCGCACGGGACCGTGGAGAGGATACGAGGGACCGTCGACCTGCGCTCGATACGTCCCTGCAGCACCGGTAGGATGGCGCCGAAACGAGCGCCATGGCGCCGACGACCCGCAGGACCGAAGCCATCGGAAGGATGCGATCACGATCGTCGACCGGACCGATCCCGCGACCGTGCCGGTCGTCACGCGAGAGCCCGATACCAGCGACCGAGGCGTTGCGGTGCTGCTGGCCGTTGCCGCGCTCGTCGCCACCATCGTCACCCTGGTCGCGGTCAATGCCTCGGGTGACTCCTCGGATGCGTGGCAGTCGGCCCTCCGTGCTGATGTCGCCAGGGGTGTCGGCGCGGTCGAGGATATCCGGTATGTCTATGAGGTCGAGGCGCCTGCCGCCTTCGGGATCGCCAGCATGGAGATCCAGGCCGAGGAGTACCGACGGGCAGCCAGCAGCGCATCACCGGTCGCGCGAGCCGCGCTCGA
>JBBSOS010000299.1:0-3701 GCA_038259505.1 Candidatus Limnocylindrales bacterium
CAGGACCCGATACCGATCCGTCGGACTCGATGACCAGACCCAGGATCCACGCGCGCGACGGCTCGACCGTCGTGGTGACCAGTTCATCGGATGTGGCGAGGATCTCGAGAGCCATTGGAGGCCTCCTTCGGTTCAAGGGGGAGAGCCCAACAGTAGAGCGCGGGGTGTGATCGGTCCAATCGAACTCTCTGGTCCTGATGATCGATGCCACCTATCATTGGCTCATGCATCATGCCCGCAGATCGATCGCCGGACGCCCCACGCGCACCACCTGGGGGTGGCTGATGGTGCTGTCGCTCGCCCTGGCGGCCCTGCTCGCGTTGCCGATGGCGGCTCGCGCACAGAGCGGCACGGGCGGGCCGGGGATAGCGCAGGGTCCCTCCCTCGCCAACGTCCCACCACCGGCATGGGTCCGGCCAGGGACGAGGGTGACCTTCTACTCCGCGGCCGCCAGTGTCACCCAGCGCCGGTACCAGCTCATCGAGGATCCCTCGGGACCGTGGCAGGATCCAGTCACCGGCAAGCGATACCGCTCGACGGAGGACGCTGGTGAAAGCGTCGATGGCGCCAGCGGCGACGGCGTGTCGCAGGTCGACGTGGTCGCGCTGGACGGCAACGATGTCATCCTCGGCAGCACGTTGTATGGCATCGACCGGAACAGCGGGACCCTGAGCGTGCTTCCGGGCGCTGGCGTACGGACGGCCGGAGGCGCTATCGATGGCCTGTGGATGTCGCCACTGCTGCTCTCGCAGCTGCGGACCGGTTCGGTCGGTGGCCTGCTCGTGCTCCGTGGCGACTATCCCCTGAACGGCACCACGTACCAGGCGCTGAGCATCGTCAACCCGACGCCGGGCGCCTATTCGTCGCAGACGTACGACACCCGGACGGGCGTGTTGCTGGCTTCGACCACGAACACCGCGGGCACGCTGTCACCGGTGCGGCTGCCGGGCCAAGGACCGGTCCAGGGTCCGACACAGCTGACCATCAGCAGGTTCGTGAGCATCCGGCAGATGACGACACCGGGCATCGGCTCTCCGGTCCCGGCGTGGGTGCCAGGCACGCCGGGGCTGACGTATTCCGGGCGGTATCGATGGACGAACCCCATCGATCCATCGAGCGGCAGCATCAGCTACCCGATGACGGCGCAGACGACATTCACGAGCAGTGGCACGACATGGGCCCTCTACGGTCTTCGAAGCCAGATCGACCTGCCTGGGTCGTCCGCACCGACAGACTCGACCGGCGTATCCAGCGGCATCGGACCCTACTGGTGGGACCCAGGCGCGTTGACTGGGTTCCGGGACGGACAGGTGCTCGATACCGATCCGGTCACGACCATGACGGTCACCGTCACGGGGCAAGGCAGCACCAGCGTTGGTCCGGATGTGACCATCACGAGCCAGGTGCCGGGCACGAACGGCTCATCGACATACGACGTCGCATCCGGTGTGCTGTTGGGGCAGGTCATCTCGGTCGCGAGCAGCGGCATCGAGGTCGACCTCGCGCTGGATCAGCTGCCATGACGCGCCGTCCGCTCTCCTCGATCGTGCTGGTCGTGCTGATGGCCGTGTCGCTCCTGGGCGCAGCGTCGGCCGCGGCGGCACAGGATGGCGGCGCGCCCACGGGCCCACCATCGTGGGTCACCGCCGGCACCCGGATCACCCATGCCTCGGCGGTCGCATCGATCGACAACGGCGCCGACGAGCTGGTCGAGGACCCGGCGGGACCACTCGAGGATCCAGCGACCGGCCGCCGATATCGCGAGGAGTTCACCGGCGGCACGAACTCGGACGCGTCGAGTGGCAGCGGCGCAGGGCTCAACGAGGCCACCATCGTGGCTGTCGAAGGCGACGACGTGGTGGTCGTCCGGACGCAGTACGCCACCGACCCCCTCAACGGTGGCTTTGCCAGCGCGACATCGAGTGCGGAACGGGTACCCGGAGCGACCGTGCCAGGCCTGTGGATGGACCCCCAGGCGCTTGCTGCGTACCAGCCCGGGTCGGGCAGCGCCGTTCGTGTCCTGCGTGGCGAGATCTCGGTGGCCGGCGCGACCTACCAGGCCGTGACGCTCCTCGATCCGACGCCAGGATCGTACGCGTCCTTCACCTACGACGTGGCCACAGGGGTGCTGCTGACGGCTGCGACCCGCATCAGCGGAGGACCGGGCAGCTCGACCCTGATGTCCACGACGGAGCTGCGCGGGATCCGCCACATGGATGTGCCGGGGATAGGCAGCCCGGTCCCGGACTGGATCAGCCGGGGATCGACGCTCCAGTACGCAGGGACCATGGAGTTCCTGAACCCGATGGATCCCGGGAGCGGCACCCAGTCGAACCCGCTGACCAGCTCGGTCTCGTTCGCGGAGACCGGTCCGACCTGGGCCCGATTCGAATCGGCCGCCGAGGTCGACTTCGGCGGTTCGTCGATCCCATCGACAGGAAGCGGAGCCACGGCGGGCTCGGGTCCGTACTGGTGGGACTCGGCTGCACTGGCGAGCCTCTCGGTCGGCCAGGTGCTCGACGCCGATCCGTACACCGGGTTCTCCCTCACGGTCTCGGAGGTCGGCCAGGGCCCGGTTGGCTCTGCTGTCGGCGTGGTGGGACGGATGCCCGGCATCGAGAGCGAGGCGTACTACGACACGGCAACCGGTGTGATGCTGGCCCAGGAGACAGCGACGGGCAGCTCCGGCATCACGAACCGGGTCCGGTTGCTCGAGATGCCCTGAATGATGCTCAACGCCCAGGTGGAGGGCTTCGTGGCGGTCGCGCGGGAAGGGAACCTGCGGCGCGCCGCGGAGTTGTTGTATCTCAGCCAGCCGGCGCTCACGGCCCGCATCCAGGGCCTGGAAGCGGAGCTGGGTACGATGCTCTTCCGTCGGACACGCTCGGGCATGGAACTCACCCACGCGGGTCGCGCCTTCCTGCCCTACGCGCAGCGGGCGCTGGAATCGCTGCGGGGTGGCGCGGCGCTGGTCGCCGAACTGTCGGAGGGTGTCGTCGGCGAGCTGGCCATCGGGGCGGCCCCAGCGGTGAGCGCGTACGTGCTGCCGGAGCTCCTCGCCCGCTATACGGAGCGCCATCCCAACGTGCGGCTGGTGGTGCGCACCTCGCATTCTGAGGCGCTGGTGGACATGGTCGTCCGGGGCGAGGTCCAACTGGCCATCGTGCGCGAGATGCGCGATGCGCGAATCATCAACCGGCCACTGTTCGAGGACGAACTGGTGCTCGTGGCTCGTCCCGACCACCGGTTCGCCGCTGCCGGCAAGATCGATATCTCGGCCATCCACGGCGCGCAGCTCATCCTGTTCGACCGCACGTCGAGCTACTACGACCTGACCAACGCCCTGTTCCGGGGCGCCGGCGTGGTGCCTCGCGGCGTCATGGAGCTGGATAATATCGAGGCCGCCACACGGATGGTGGAACGCGGTCTCGGCGTCGCGCTGCTGCCGGGCACGGCCGTCGCACAGTCACTTGCCGCGGGGTCGCTGACCGAGGTCGAGTTGGTCGGTGCCGGGCCCATCGAGCGGCGCATGGTCATGGTCGAGCACCAGGGGACCCGTGGCCAGCCGGAGACGGTCGACTACTTCGTGTCACTGTTGCAACGCATCCCGGAGCTGATCCCCAGGGCGCGCCCGGTCCGGCCAGGGTAGCTCCCGACCCGGTCGTTGTGACCGCGGATCGACGCCGTCCGGTCACGCGAGG
>JBBSOS010000300.1:0-3696 GCA_038259505.1 Candidatus Limnocylindrales bacterium
ACCCAGCGATCCGCTGTTGTCGTCCAGATAGGTCCGTGACACCGGCCCCTGGATGCGGAAGGGATCGCCGATCACCGACATGAAGACAGGCCGAGAGCCCTCTACGCTGGTGGTGTTCAAGACATCAGCACTGGAGGGCCCTCGATGCCCAAGTCTAGACCCCGGCATGTCTCCTTCGGCACGGGCGACCGGCACGACATCGTCGTGGGGCGGCCGGTGGCCCCCGCCCGGACGGCCGCCCCGGACCTGTCCCGGACCGCCCGGGTGCGGCTGGGCATGATCGACTGGCACCGGGCCAACGGCGCCTGCGTCAGCCGGACCGCACGCCACTTCGGCTTCAGCCGGCCCACCGTGTACCGCTGGCTGGAGCGCTTCGACGGCCACCGCCTCGAGAGCCTCGAGGACCGCAGTGACCGGCCGCTGCGCCGGCGTCGCCCGACCTGGACGCCGGCCCAGCTGCACGCCGTCCGGGACGTCCGGGAGCGATACCCCCGCTGGGGGAAGGACAAGCTCGCGGTCCTGCTGCGTCGCGACGGCATCGCGATCTCGGTGTCCATGGTCGGTCCGGCGGCGGACCTGGACGCGACCCTGGGCCGTCCGGAAGCCGGCCGGATGGGTGGTCCGGCGGCCGGGTGACCTCGTCGAGGTGGACACGCTCGACATCCGGCCCCTGCCTGACCGGGTCTGGAAGCAGTCCACAGCCCGGGATGTGGTGTCCCGCTGGGATGTCCTGGAGCTCGGCCGGCAGGCGAGGGCGCGGGATGCGGTGGGCATCCTCGACGCCCTCGCCGAACGGATGCCGTTCGGGGTGCGGGCCATCAGTATCGACAACGGCTCGGAGTTCATGGCCGACTTCGAGGCCGCCTGCGAGACCCGGGGCATCCGGCTGTTCGTCCTGCCACCCCGCTCGCCCAAGCTCCATGGCGCGGTCGAGCGGGCCAACCGCACCCACACCGAGGAGTTCTACGAGGTCACCGACACGGAGCCGGACATCGAGGCATTCCAGGCCGGACTCCGGGAGTGGGAGATCACCTACAACACCATCCGGCCCCACCAGTCCCTGGGCCACCTGACCCCTGCCGAGTACCTGGCCTCCCTGGAGCTGGAGCTGGAGCCGGATGTGTAACGGACGTGTCGGACGAGTACAGAGGTTTGACATGGTTGTGAGTCATCACTAATATCCGTCGGCATGAGCACCGCAGTCCCCGTCGCGACCCGTTTGACAGCAGAAGACCGCCGAGAGGCGATCCTGCAGGCGGCCATGGCGGCATTCGCGGAGAAGGGCCTCCACGGCACATCCACGGAGACCATCGCTCGTGATGTGGGCATCTCGCAGCCATATCTGTTCCGGTTGTACGGCACCAAGAAGGAGCTGTTCCTGGCTGCCGTCCGGCGTTGCTTCGAGGACACCCTGGTGCGGTTCGAGCGTGCGGTGGACCAAGGGACCGCCGACGTGCCCGTGACCCACTGGATGGGCGAGGCGTACGCCGAGATGCTCAGGGACGGCGTCAAGCTGCGGATGCAGATGCAGTCGTATGCCGCCTGCGACGATGCCGATGTCCGTCGGGTCGTCCAGGAGGGGTTCGGCACGATCATCGAGTACTGCGCGGCCGTGACCGGGGTGGAGGCGTCGAGCCTCGCCACCTTCATCGGCCGGGGCATGCTGCTCAACGTGATGGCCTCGATGGACGTCCTCGACGCCACCGATGGATGGGCCTCGATGCTCCAGAAGGGATGCACCGCGGAAGCCCAGTGACGGCCCCGATCCGGCCCTGACGGACCGCGACGGCAGACCCATCGCACCACAAACCAAGCCCTCGGGACACTCGTGTGTCCCTGACCAAGTGAGGATCTGATGTCTGCTCGCTCCAACGCACTGTGGACCTTCGTGGTCACATCGGTCGCGTTGCTCATGGTGGTCCTCGACAACCTCGTCGTGACCACCGCACTCCCAGCCATCGCCACAGACCTGCACGCCTCCTTCGAACAGCTCGAATGGATCGTGAATGCATATACCCTGACCTTCGCCGTGCTGCTGATGACCGGCGCCGCCCTGGGTGACCGGTTCGGTCGCCAGCGGATGTTCATCATCGGCCTGGTCATCTTCACGAGCGCGTCTGCGCTTGCGGCGCTGTCCACGAACATGGACACGCTCATCATGGCGCGTGCTCTGCAGGGCGCCGGCGGTGCCCTGGTCGTGCCCCTGACACTGACGTTGCTCAGCGCGGCGGTCCCGGCGGAACGTCGGGGCGTGGCACTCGGCGCCTGGGGAGCCGTGAGCGGGCTCGCCGTCGCACTCGGGCCCCTCGTGGGCGGTGCCATCGTGGAGGGCATCTCGTGGCACTGGATCTTCTGGCTCAACGTGCCCATCGGGATCGCCCTGCTGCCCTTCGCGTGGCGGCGCCTGACCGAGAGCCGTGGCCCGTCCGATCGACTCGACCTGCCCGGCCTCGTCCTTGCCAGCGTGGGCCTGCTCGCCCTGGTCTGGGGCGTCATCGACGGCAACGCCAAGGGATGGGCCAGTCCCGAGATCGTCGGATCGATCGGGTTTGGCGTGCTGCTCCTGGTCGCCTTCGTGTTCTGGGAAGGTCGCGCTCCGGCACCGATGCTGCCGCTCCGTTTCTTCCGCAGCCGAGCGTTCTCGATGGCCAATCTCTCGTCCCTGCTGATGTACTTCGGGATGTTCGGCTCCATCTACCTGTTGAGCCTGTTCCTCCAGAACATCCAGGGCTACTCGCCCTTCCAGGCAGGCCTGCGCATCCTGCCCTGGACCATCGCGCCCATCTTCGTGGCACCCATCGCGGGCGCCATGTCCGACCGGATCGGCGGCGGCATCCTGATGGGTACCGGGCTGGCGATGCAGGCCATGGGACTGGCCTGGATCGGCCTGGTGGCGTCGCCATCGGTCGACTACGCGATGCTCATCGTGCCGTTCGTCCTGTCGGGTATCGGCATGGGCCTGTTCTTCGCCCCGGTCGCGAACGTCGTGCTGAGCGCAGTCCGGCCCGAGGAAGAGGGTCAGGCATCCGGCGCCAACAACGCCATCCGGGAGGTTGGCGGCGTGTTCGGAGTCGCCGTGCTAGGCGCCGTATTCAGCCTGTTCGGCAACGCCCAGGGCACGCCCCAGGCGTTCATCGACGGGTTCCGGCCCGCGACCATCTTCGGCGCTGCCTTCGTGGCGGTTGGAGCCGTGGCCGCATTCGCCATCCCGAAGCTCCGGCGCATGGCTCATCCGGAACTGGAGCCCGAGGCGTTCCCGGTGGGCGACTCGGAACCGAGCCAGGTACTCGCATCCTGAACCACGATCCACGGCACACGCGGTGATCGATGACTCGTGATGCCCTGAACCGATGGCCCGGCGGATCGTCCGTCGGGCCACCGCCATATCCAGGGCCGGTCAGCCGCTCCCGGACGACGCTGTCGCCGTCGCTGTCGCCATCGCACGCTCCAGTGCGACCCGCTGGAGGGCGATGACCGAGAGCGCATCGGTGATGCGCCCGTCGAGCACCATGGCCAGTGCCTCGCCGAAGGGCACCCAGTCGAGCGTGAGGTCCTGCTCGGTCGACTCCAGCGCCGCCGGGCCGTGTTCCAGCCCGGTTGCCAGGAACAGGGTGGCTCGCTCATCGGTGACGGAGTTCGAGACATGGACCTGGGCGATCTCGCGCCAGTCGGAGGCCGTCACGCCGGCCTCTTCCC
>JBBSOS010000301.1:0-3693 GCA_038259505.1 Candidatus Limnocylindrales bacterium
AGCCATGTACGCGGCAGCCCGTGATGGCGACTGGGCCGCTGCCCAGTCCGCGATCCGCCTGGTGCTGGGCATCACGTGGGACTCGATGCCAGCCGAGACACAGGCCCAGATCGGCGATCGGACCACCTGGCTCGATGGCCAGGTGCGAGGATCCCTGGCCACCCTCAAGTCCGTCGAGTTCCACTCGATCCTCGACTCCGACCCTGGCGCGGACTGGGCGCAGGTCATGGTCCCGGTCCTGGGCTTGTATGGCGGCAAGGACGTCCAGGTGATCGCCACCCAGAATGCGCCAGCCCTGGGTGAGGAGCTGAGCCGACCGGGTGGTCCAGACCACCAGGTGGTCACGCTGCCCGACGCGAACCACCTGTTCCAGGCGGCCGCGACCGGGGCCGTTGCCGAATATGCCACGCTTCCGGCGACGTTCACGCCCGACTTCCTGCCGACGTTGGTCGACTGGGTCAGGGCGCACGCGGGCGCCACCCCGTGAGTTCGACTGGCATGCTGTGAGCTTCGACTGGCATCCTGAGCCGGAGCTCATCGACATCCGTGACCCCGTCCGCTCCCGTGCCGCTCTGGAGCGACTCGGACACGACGCCTGGGGGGTCGCCCTCGACTACCTCTATGACGAGGGGTTGCGACGAGGGATGGGCGAACCGACGCTGGCCGGGCCTCTCCGGGAGTTCTTCTTCGGTCGTGATGGCAGACCCGCGCCAGCGCCGGTGGATCCGACCCCATCGGCGACATTGCTGGACGAGTTCCGCGAGCGGCTGGCGCCCCACCAACTGAACGCGTGGCACCCGCGCACGCTCAGCTATTTCACGCCGCCGCCGCTGCTACTCTCGATCGTGGGGGAGCTGCTCGCCCAGTTCACGCAACAGGGCGTGGACGTGTGGCATGCCGGGCCGTCCGCGGCGTTCGTCGAGGAGGAGGTCGTCCGCTGGCTGTGCGACCTGGTCGGCTATGGATCGGGGAGCTTCGGCCTGCTCACATCGGGCGGTGTGATGGCGAACTTCATGGCCCTTGCCCTCGCCCGCGACGTGCGGCTTCGGGCGCTCCGTCATCTCGATCGCCCACCCCGGGGCGCCGCGCTCGAGGGTGGCCGCGTCTACGTCTCCGACCAGGGCCACTTCTCGGTCGGGCGCGCACTCGATGAGCTCGGCTTCCCGGCCGAGACCCTGGTCACGCTGCCCTCGGATGACCGGTTCCGGATCCGCACGGATGCACTGGATGCTGCCGTCGCCACGGACCTCGCGCGTGGCCTCTCGCCGTTCGCGGTGGTCGCCGTGGTGGGGACCACCAATACCGGGTCCATCGACGATGTGCCGGCAGTGGCAGCCGTCGCCACGCGTCACGGGCTGTGGCTCCACGTCGATGCCGCGTACGGCGGTGCCGTGCGGCTGTCGTCGGCGCTGGCCTCGCTGACGCCCGGCCTGGAGCTCGCCGACTCGGTGACGGTCGACCCCCACAAGTGGTTCTTCCAGGCATACGACATCGGTGGCCTGATGGTTCGGGATGGGCGGCTCCTGGAAGAGACCTTCTCCCGCCGTCCCGAGTACTACCGGGGTGGTGGCGATTCGGCGCGGGAGCACGATGCCCACGACAGCGACTCGCTCGACTTCTACCGCATGGGCTTCGAGGGCACCCGTCGATGGCGGGCGCTCAAGCTGTGGATGAGCTGGAAGCACCTGGGCACGCGCGGACTCGGTCGACTGGTGGAGACGAACGTCGCGATGGCCCGGCACCTCTCGTCACGCATCACGTCCGCCGCCGACCTGGAGCAGTCGCCCCACACGCCCGAGCTGTCGGTCGTGTGCTTCCGTCACATCCCGGCGGGTCCGCGACCCGACCCGGATGCGCTCGACGCGCACCAGGACGCGATCCAGGCGGCTCTCGAGGCGGACGGGGACGGCTGGCTGTCGACCACGCGCTTGCGCGGCTCGACCTGGCTCCGGGCCGCCGTCATGAATCCCATGACGACCGAGGCGGATATCGACCGGTTGCTCGACACCCTGCGTCGACTCAGCTGACCTCGGTCGAGGCCGGATCCCCCGACGACCCGTCGACGTATCCCCGGTAGTGCGGCAGGAGCGACTCCCAGCCGCCGCCGTTCCGGTCGCGCCACGCCTGGCCGTCCGTCCCGAGGCGCTCCCAGCCACGATGCTCGATCTCGACCCGCGTGTGCTCGGCATCGAGGGGGACGAAGCGGATGAGGACGTCGGTCGCATCGGCTGGGGTCCTGCCCAGGTGCCAGGTGTAGCCAAGCTGGGTCGGGCGCTGCCAGGTCGTGACGATGCCCCAGTCCACCTCCCGGCCATCGCCATGACGCTCGTAGATACGGCCGCCGATGCCCGGCTCCATGACGACCCGGAGGCCGCGTGAGCCACCGACGGTGTGGTCTGAGGGCCACCAGCGCGCGATGTTCCCGGTCCACGTGTCGAACGCGTGGTCGACGCTGCATCGGACCTCGAAGTCCAGCGTGATGGGCTCGATCATCCCGGCTGCTCGTTGGTGTTCGAGGCCACCAGCCGGAAGCGCGCTGCGGCCTCGCCCCAGACTTGTTCCAGGTATGCCTCGACAGCCTCGATCCCCTCGTCGTGCAGCCGGTAGATGCGATGGGTGCCCTCGGCCCGCTCCGCGACCAGTCCCGCACCCTTGAGCACGCGGAGATGACGGGACACGGCAGGACGGCTGATGGGCAGCTCGTTTGCGATGTCCTGGACCGAGCGTGGTCCGGCACCCAGCAACTCCACGATGGCACGCCGATTGGGGTCGCCGAGCGCCTCGAACGCATCCCCGGCGGGCATCGATCGCGGCATCAGCGAGCGATGGCCCGCATCCGGTTGTTCTTCGGGTCATGGGTGACCTCGGCCAGCCCGAGCTCCTCGAGCAGTGGCGGCAGATAGACGCCGAACCGTCCCCGAAGCCCCTTCCGGAGGCCGTACCAGCCACCTCGAGGGTTGGACACCGATCTGCCCCACGCCTCGACCGTGCCGTTCGCCGCAGGCTTCTGCTCATCTGCCCCGCCGAGCGGCATCCAGTCGCCATGCTCCAGGAGCATCGCGTGCAGCTCCTCGATGGCGCGCGCGTCGTACAGGAGCTTCGTGCCGCCAACCTGGCACACGATGGTGGGCGGGTCAGACGCCTCGTCGCGATACATGGTGTAGCTCGAGGTGCCTGGTGGGGTCTGGAGCGACCACGGATCATCCCTGGTGCCAGCAGCCATCGATCGCCCCCATGTCTATCGGTAACAGCCGGGTTACGGTAACACGCGCGTTACCTCATGTCTCGTCCGGATCACATCCAGACGGACCGCTGTCACTGCTACACCGAGGCGAGCTCGCCGGGAGCGAGTGACAGGACCAAGGGTGGGTCACCAACAACGACGACCTGCTCCGCGCAGTAGAGCCCATCGGGTCCGACCGACGCCGGTTCGACCGTGATGACCATCCCTGCCTCGAGCACCGTGTCGTCGTACGTGGCGACATGCGGCAGCTCCGTCGCGGTCAGGCCGATGCCGTGACCGACACGCCCGAACCCGAAGGTGGGCAGCCGATGTGCCTCCATCCTGCTGGCCACTGCTGCCGCGATGTCCCGTGCCCGCGCGCCGGGTCGGGCCGATGCCACGCCGACCGCCGTGGCATCGAGGATCTGCTCCTGGTGTTCCACCTGCGCTCGGGTGGGCCCGCCGATCAC
>JBBSOS010000302.1:0-3686 GCA_038259505.1 Candidatus Limnocylindrales bacterium
ACTCGGCACGGAGCACCGGCGGCGTCTGTGTCGATCAGTCCAGCGGCAGCGGCACGAGCGGGACCGCCAACGTGTGGATGGGGAATGTGTCGGACCACGGCAGCTCGCCGGATGGTCTCTGCGACCAGGAGCAGTAGCAGATCCTTCGGGGACGACATGCCTGCTCCTCGTCTGGCGCCTCTTCGGAGGTTCACCCTCCGGCTGGTGAAACTCGTTGGATCACCGCCTCGGACCACGGTGACTGGGTCGTTCGGCGCTGCCGAGGGGGTCTCCTCCGGCTCGGTCGCGGTGGCGCGTGGCAGATCGTCGTCGCCGGCGTCCCGGCGCAGGTAGGGAGTGCCCGCGACATTGCCGATCTAGCGTCCGGTCGCGGAATCAACATGGTGCCGACCGTGCGAAAGAGGCTCCTGATCGCCCGACCCATGCCCTTGCGACCTCCATATGCGTCAGCGGAGGAGGATTCGATCACCCGTCAGGCAGCCGTCGAGGGACGTGGCGGACAGCCGCTGGCCCTCGCGGGCCACGACCGTGCCGTCCGGCGCCATGATCACGGCTCCCCCCTCCCGGAATCGGACGGTGTAGCCCTCGGGCCAGATGGCCGCGATGCGACGGCCATCGAGTTTCATCCACACCTTGTCGGCGTCGCCTTCCTCCGCCCGGAACACGGCCGACGACGGGTCGCCCTGGCCACCGCAGTCGCCGGCCGGGGCGCTCACCAGCGCGTAGACGCCAGAGGACGGCGCGGGTGTGAAGACCCAACCCGTGTCGGACGCCTGGTCATCGCTGCCTCTGCCGCCCCACAGATACAGGCTGCCGTCGCTCCACGCTGCCGAGACGCCGGTCCGCGGGCCGTCGGGAAGGGCCGGCAACTGGGTCCATGCCTTTGACGACGTGTCGTAGGCGAGCAATGCGTCGGCCACGATGAGCCGGCTCGGTGACCAGACGATCATGCCGCCAGTGGGCGTCCCCGCTGGGGCCGCGGTCGTGGTCCGGAGTTCGCCCTTGCCCGACGACCTCGCGAGGTACGCGGCGACGTTGCCGTCCGATCCGGTCCGGACCCAGGCAAGTTGCTCCGGCGATGTGGCTGGACAGCCGGCGGTGCCAGGGAGCGGGATGGTAACGGGCTTGCTCCAGGTACCCGGCCAGGGCTTGGTGAACCAGCTTGCGGTCGCCGTCCCATCTGCCTGATAGCTGACCAGGACGGCGCTCTCCTGCCCGTCTGGCGCCGCGATCTCGTAGGCCACTCCGGCAGGGACCTGTGGCGCCGGCATCTTGCCGTGGAGGCGCCGGTTCGGCGAGGAGGGATCGTCCCAGGCCAGCTTGCCGGCGTCTTTGTCGAGGACCGCGAACAGGGGCGGGTCATCGGCGTGCGCCCCGGGGGTGACCGCGAACGTGATGTTGTTGTCGCCACTGAGTGACGCGGGCCCAGGGGTGAGAGGCGCGGTCGGCAGCGCCTGCCAACTCATCGACCGGTCATCCTTGGCAAGGATCAGGCGAGCACCATCGGCGAGCGGTGTACCACTGGCGTCGACACCGCCCCAGATCGTGATGCCGCGACCGTCGGAATCGAAGCCGAAGCTCTGCCGCGGCACGAGGTCCGTCGCGGGCAGGGTCTCCCACTGCTGTTCCTTCACATGGAACACCGCGCCATCGTCGAGCAGGCTCCCGTCCACGCCGCGTCCACCCCAGATATAGATCGCGTGGCCCGGATCGGCGTAGTCGGTCGCGGCTCCCGTGCGGGCGCTGATCGGCGCGTCCGGCATCGGCGCCCATGTGCCATCCCATGTCGAGCCTGCCGTGGGTGAGGCCGGCGGCGCCGAGCCTGCGATGCTGGCTGCGGCACCCGGACTGGCGCCCGCGTTGCCAGGGAGGGCGGCGGCCGGGACCGGGCAGGTGACCACGGCGCCCGTGGTGACGGTCGACCCCGCGGAGGGGCTGGGCGCGGTGGGCGGCGACGGGGACTGGGCGAGGACCGCGGTGGGCACCAGCAGCCCGACCGTGATCGTCAACGTGGCAGTCAGCGCGTGGCGCATCGGTCGATCACCTGGACCCTCCTTCGGGCCATCCAACGGCCCGAACTGCGCATCCCATGTGCCGCGGAAGCGTCACCAGATCCTGACATGCGATACCCGCGACGCTCCCGATGGTACGCCCTGCGTCGAGGCAGCCGACGACAAGGCAGCCGACGACCTGCCGGGCGTAGGTGGTCATCCGGTGCGACCTTCGTCTGGTGGGAGGGCGTCGCGCCGTCCCTCGGTCGACGGCCATATCATCGTCTGGCGGCGGTCGGGTCCGCGGCACTCCGCAGGCACGCGACGGGGATCCAAGACACGAGGTGGACATGGCAGAGCACCCGTTGGTGACGCAATTGCGATTCGCCCGGAGCGAGTTCATCCGTGGATTCGACGGGGTCACGATGGCCGACGCTGAGCGCCGGGTGATGCCCCTGAACCCGCTCGGCTGGATGGTGGGTCACCTGGCCAACCAGGAGCACCGGTTCTGGGTGGAGGCCGCCCAAGGTCGGGTCGTGGCTCCGGACCTGCGTGCCCGAGTCGGCTCGGGCCAGCCCTCCAGCAGCCCGCCACTCGAGGAGATGTGGGCCGTCTGGCGCACCGTCACCGGGGCCGCTGACATCTATCTCGACAGCCTCACGACGCCGATGATGCAGACATCCCTCGAGCGCGACGGACTGCCGCTCACAGAGGTCATCGGCACGTTGCTGTCCCGCACCATCTATCACTACTGGTTCCACACAGGCGAGGCCGCGGCGCTGCGTCAGATGCTCGGCCATGTCGACCTGCCACAGTTCGTCGGCGACATGGCTCAGGCCGCATATCGGTCCGAGGCGGGCGACGGGCATGGGTCGAATGGACAGGGCGCGTAGCCGCGGCCGACCCAAGCGACGATCACACAGGAACGAACCCATCCACGCCGACGAAGCGCACGGATGCGGGACGGTCGACCGGCCCCCGAGGATGCGCCGCTGCACGATCGACGGTCGCTGCTTCGGCCAGACCCTTCCCGCGGGAGTGGCCGCTGCCGATCATCCGTGCGCCACTCGGCGCAGGCTCTGGCACACGCCGATCTCTATTCGCAGGCCCGCGGACTGCCGTCACGGTAGCCGGTCGCGAACGAGTCTCGACGCTGGCGGGCAGAACCGTGCGTCCAGGCCTCGGGGTCCACGTACCCCACCGTCTCCTGCTGGATCCGGTCATCTCCGACCGCTGCCGCCGCATCGAGCGCCTCATTCACATCGGTCTGGCTGAGGGGTTCCAGATACCCGGTGTCGACCGCGTTGGCGGCCCAGACCCCGGCGTAGCAGTCGGCCTGGAGCTCGGTCCGCACCGATGCGCCGGACGGGCCGGTGGTCCCACCGGAGGCATCGAGCGCCCCGACGAGATCCTGCACATGATGGCCGTACTCGTGGGCGATCACGTAGCCTTCAGCGAGCGGGCCACCCTGCGCCCCGAATCGAGTGCGTAGTTCATCGAAGAAGCCGACATCCAGGTAGACGATGGTGTCGCCCGGACAGTAGAAGGGTCCGGTCGCGGACGATGCGGTCCCACACGCGGTGTCGGTGGCGCCCTGGAACAGACGCGTCACCGCTGGGGTGTACGTCTGGCCGGCGCTCTGGAACTCGCCCTTCCAGTAGGCCTGGACGCTGTCAACGAAGCCCACGACTCGAC
>JBBSOS010000303.1:0-3679 GCA_038259505.1 Candidatus Limnocylindrales bacterium
GATGCGTCGCAAACTCGACGGTGCCTTTTCGCGCGAGCTGCTGGTCACCGCGGATGCGGTCGCCGGCAGGCTCAGGACCACGCACGACCGGGACGCGCGACCGACCAGAACGACCACGCGCAAGGCCGGATCCGAGGGTCTCGCATGGCTGCGAGCGGACGTCGAGCGCGCGTCCTCCGTTCCGGGGCTCGTGCCCGACGGTCTGCTGCGGTTCCTGGAGCTCGGTCGATGGGCCGGCCCTGGCGTCCGTGAGCGACTGGGGCTTCGGGCGGTGACGCCGGCCGACGAGAGCGCCACGTTCCGCAACGTGGCCAATGTCGCGCGCCTCACCTTGCCCCTCGCCACATTCGGTGCCTGGATCGATCGGCATCGTGACCGCCTCGCCTCGCTCGACCCGCCATGGGAGGGGCGAACGGGTGACCGCTGACCGAGCCACGTCCCGCGACTGGACGGCGCAGCAATCGCCAGCTCGACTGGGCGGGGCCAGCGCCGACTCCCCCGATCAGGTCAGTTCCAGCTCCGCGAGCGAACCGAGGCGGCGTTGGACGTCGGACAGCAACTCCGCATCGTAGGCGACGCCCGAGCGAAGCTGCATCTCCTGGACACGACCGCCCCCCGCAGGGACGTGGAGCATCACTGTCGTCTCCCCCGGATGCTCCTGGAAGATCTGGCGCAGGATGTCGAACGCACCTGCCACTCGTTCCTGGTCGGAGCGTCCGAAGCGCACGTGCAGCATCTGGTCCGGACCGGCCGACAGCGGTGGGGTGGCAGCGTCGGACACCCGGGCCACCGCGGCTCGTGCCTCCTCCGGCCATGGCGGTTCGTCGCTGCCATCCGGGTCGAGCACCGACAGCGACGGCGGGCCCGGCAGGTCTCCGATAGGCTCCGGCGGCAGCGGTCGTAGTGCCATGAGGCCTGACGCAACCGCTGCAGGCACAGCCGGTGCCGACCGATCCGAGTCCGCCCCAGCCGCGCCGGACTCGGCGACGGCAACTCCCACCGTGGCCGGAGCGGCGGAACCGGCTCGGACAACGACGTCCACCGTCCCGGTCATCCCACCACCCCGGAGCGGCGACACGAGCGGCACGGTGCGGATGATGGGCTCCACCGGGATCGCGACCGACTGTGCCCGCACGGGGATCGGCACACCCCTGGCCCGCCCTTCGCGTGTCCGTGTCGGGGTGGCCGTGCGGACCCCAGGCACGTCGCCGGCAAGAACCCCAGACGCATCGCCGCCATTCGACCCGTTCCCCGAGCCGTTGCCGGACCCGGAGGCCGACCTGCTCCCGCCGCCTGACCCATTGCGATAGCCGTTGCCCGACCCGGCGCCGTGACGACCACCTCGCCGACCCCGCTCGCCCGCCGCGACGACGGGTCCGAATCCATCCGGACCGAGCGCCAGCACCTGCTCCCAGGTCCATACCGAGTCCGCGAGCAGCACCGTCTCGTCGCCCTTGTGGTCGACGCGCCCAGCGACGAGGACGATGGCATCGTCCTGCCAGACGCTCGCGGTCTCCTCGAAGGTCCTCGGGAAGATGACCACCTCGGTGGAGCCCTGGAGGTCCTCGAGGGTGGCGACAGCCATCGTCGACTTGCTCTTGGTGATGACCCGACGCAGCCCCGTGACCACGCCCCCGAGCACGATCCGCTGCTGGTCCAGCTCCTCGGTCATGTCCGTCGACCAGGCGTTCACGTAGCGGCCCATGTCCGATGCCAGGTCACCGAGCGGGTGATCGGACAGGTAGAGGCCCAGGAGCTCCTTCTCCCAGCGCGAGCGCTCACGCGATGGTGCCTCCGTTGCGGGCCCGAGTGGCCGCTCCAGGGTGCCCCCGTCCGCTCCCAAGTCGTCGAACAGCGATCCCTGTCCCGACACCCGGTCGCGTTGCTCGGCCTGCCCGTACGCGATGGCGTCGTCGAGCCCGATGAGGACCTGCGCCGGGTGCCCGAATGCGGTGAAGGCGCCGACCTTGGCCAGTGACTCCAGCACCCGCTTGTTGGCGAGCCGCAGGTCGACCCGGGCGCACAGGTCTGCAAGCGAACGAAAGTCGCCGTCCGACTCGCGCGCCGCCACGATGGACTCGATGGCACCCTGGCCCACATTCTTGACCGCCAGCAGACCGAACCGGATGGCCGGACCCTCGACCGTGAAGTGCAGACCGCTCGTGTGGACGTCGGGCGGCAGCACCGCGATGCTGATGCGCCGGCACTCGGCGACCGCCCCGGCCACCCGCTCCGTGTTGTCGCGGAAGGCGGTGAGCACGCTCGCCATGTACTCGACCGGGTAGTTCGCCTTGAGGTAGGCGGTCTGGTAGGCGATGAGGCCGTAGCACGTGGCGTGGGCCTTGTTGAAGCCATACCGTTCGAAGGGCTCGAACGCCTTGAACACGGCATCGATGACCTGCGGCTCGACGCCCCGCTCCGCGGCCTGGGTGACGAACTTGCCCTTCTGGGCCTGGAGGACCGCCGACTTCTTCTTGCGGATGGCGTAGCCCAGGGTGTCGGCCTCGGGACCGGTGAAGCCGCCCAGCGCGATGGCGGCGGCCATGATGTCCTCCTGGTACACGAAGATGCCGTATGTCTTCTCCATGAACGGCTGGAGCAACGGGTGCAGGTACGTCACCTGCTCCTGGCCATGCTTGCGCCGGATGTAGGCCGGGATGTTGTCCATCGGCCCCGGCCGGAAGAGCGCCACCATCGCCGCGAGGTCATAGACCGAGGTCGGCCGCAACTCACGGATGTAGCGCCGCATGCCCGCGGACTCGAGCTGGAACACGCCGGTCGTCTCGCCCGAGGACAGCAGCTCGAAGGTCTTCGTGTCGTCGAGTGGGATGTGGTCGATATCGATGCGCTCGCCACCGCGCTCGGCCACGATGAGGTCGACCGCCTGGCGCAGGATGGTCAGGTTCGAGAGGCCCAGGAAGTCGAACTTGAGCAGGCCCAGCGACTCGACTCCGTGCATCTCGTACTGGGTCATGAGCGCGTCCGAGGTCGTCGCCTTCTGGAGCGGCATCAGCTCGGTCAGCGGCTCCCGGCTGATGACCACGCCCGCCGCGTGTGTCGAGGCGTTGCGGGCGACGCCTTCCACCTGCTGGGCGAGGTCGAGCAGCTTGTGGACCGTGGGGTCGGTGGCGTACATCTCCTTGAGCGGCTCGCTCTGGAGCGACTCCGCGAGCGAGATGCCCAGCTGGTTGGGCACCGCCTTGGCGATGCGGTCCACCTCACCGTAGCCCATGCCCAGGACGCGCCCGATGTCCCGGATGGCCGCGCGAGCCAGCATCGTGCCGAAGGTGATGATCTGGGCGACGTGGTCGGAGCCGTACTTGCGGGTGACGTAGGCGATGACCTCGTCCCGACGGCTGTCCTCGAAGTCCACGTCGATATCGGGCATCGTGACACGGTCCGGGTTGAGGAAGCGCTCGAACGGCAACTGGTAGTGGATGGGATCGACCGGCGTGATGCCCAGGGTGTAGGTCACGATCGAACCAGGTGCGCTGCCGCGGCAGGTCGTGGCGATGCGCTGCTCGCGGGCGAACCGCACGAAGTCGGCGACGATGAGGAAGTAGCCCGCGTAGCCCATCTGGATGATGATGCCCAGCTCGTAGTCGAGCCGCCGCTGGATCTCGTCCGTGACGCTGCCGTAGCGCTCGTGGAGCCCACGCTGGCACTCCTCGCGCAGCAA
>JBBSOS010000304.1:0-3677 GCA_038259505.1 Candidatus Limnocylindrales bacterium
CGCGGCCCACGCAGGGAGCCGACGCGAGCGAGCCAGCATCCACGGACTCGCCACCCAGCGGAACGGGACCAGTCGCCACGCCGGCCGTGAGCAGCACACCGCGACCCACCAAACGACCCAAGCGCACGCACCAGCCGACGGCCGCTCCGACAACCGCTCCGACAGTCCGGCCCACGCCCACGGCTCGACCGACCGCAACACCAGCTGGCGCGCCAGTCCCGACCGATGATCCCCAGGCCGACTCGGGCACCGACGAAGGCAACTCCGTCGGCATCGCCGCCCTCGCGCTCGTCGCGGGACCAATGTGGGACGTGGGCCAGCCACGCCTTCTCGGTCACGTCGCCGCCGCCCCCTCGCCGACCGCCGAGCCCAGCAGTCATGCCGACGTCGCGGCAGTTGGCGACGGGATCGCCGACTGGCTCGCCGCGGTCGCTGGAGGGCTCCCGATCGTGCCGGACGCGTCGGCCGGGCCGTTGCTGTCCGCCGACCCTGGACAGGATGCTTCGCCGCGCCCCCGGTCACGGCCCACGCCACGACCCGGTCGGGCTGGTCCGGTCGCGGGCATCGATGTCAGCCACTGGAACGGTCAGGTCCGTTTCGACCTGGTCCACGATGCTGGCGGACGCTTCGTGCTCACCAAGGCGACTCAGGGCACGCGCTTCGTCGACCCGACGTTCGAACGGCATCTGGTTGGTGCGCGAGCTGCGGGGCTCCTTGTAGGTGCGTACCACTTCTACGACTACCGGGCGACCGGCGTGACCCAGGCCGACCACTTCGTCGATACCCTCAGGGCAGCGGGTGCCTTCGGCGACGGCATCCCGCCCGTGGTCGACGTCGAGTGTTTCGAGCCGTGCGGGTCGGCCGACCAGCCATTCGTCCGGCGCCAGCTCCGGGCCTTCGCCGACCGTGTCTTCCAGCGCACCGGCCGCCTGCCCATGGTGTACACCTCGGGCATGATGTGGCGCGCCGTGACCGGTGGTGCCGACACATTCGGTGACCTGCCGCTGTGGATCGCGTGCTGGCGCTGCGACTCGCCGGCCCTGCCGGCGGGCTGGGCCACATGGACGTTCTGGCAGACCGGGTCATCGGTCGTCGACGGCACCGGCGATCGACTCGGCAGCGACCGGTTCGCGGGTGGCGCGGTCGAGCTGGCTGCGCTGGCGACTGGCTTCCAGGTCGCGGGTGGCCGGGTCGCCACGAAGGACCGGGACGTGCGAGTGGCGCTCGGGACGCTCGATGGGGTCGAGGCTCAGGTGTCGCTCGATCGATCCCGATGGTCCGACTGGACGCCCACCCGGCGCGCGGTGAGCCTGCGTCTCCCCGACCGTGACGGTCGCTACCGCATCCGGGTCCGCGCCCGAACCCGTGATGGCGTCCTGGGACCGATACAGGCCGATGCCGTCACGCTCGATCGGACGCCACCGGAGATCGACAGGCCCCGGGGGAGCCTCGTCTTTGACGTCAGGGACCACACCTCGGGCCTCGCCGACATCACCGCAGAGGCCGACTGCGGCGACGGCTGGCAGGCGATCGAGAGGCCCACCAGGTACCGCGATGACCGGAAGCTCGCGCAGGTCTCGGTGGTGCTCACGGTCGCTCCCGAGATCACCTGCCGCGTCCGGATCGATGCAGCCGACCGCGCCGGCAACACCTCCCGCTTCACGACCTCATCCCTGTCCGTCAGTCAGGACGACCCGATCCCGACGAGCGATCCCTCGCCTCGCTGAATGCAGCGAGAGCGCGCTCGCGCGCCCATCGCAGATCGACGATCGGTGCCGGATAGCCCTGCGGTGGTCCCCCTGGCGCCGTCCAGGGGGTGTGGATGTGCTCGCTGGGGACGCCCGACAGCTCCGGGACCCAGCGCTGCACGTACGTGCCATCGGGGTCGAACCGCAGCCCCTGGCGAACCGGATCGAAGATCCGGAACCACGGCTGCGCGTCGGTCCCCACGCCTGCGGTCCATTGCCAGCCACCGTTGTCATTGGCCAGGTCGCCATCGACGAGCAGCCGCATGAAGTGGTCCTCCCCGACCCGGTGGTCGATGAGCAGGTGCCGTGTCAGGAACGACGCCACCACGAGCCGGGCGCGGTTCGGGATCCAGCCCGTTGCCTGCAGTTCCCGCATCGCCGCGTCCACGATCGGGATGCCGGTGCGCCCATCACGCCAGGCAGCGACCGCCTCGGGATCCTCACGCTCCTGGCGGAACGCGCCCACCAGGTCCGGCCGCAGCGCATCTCGGGCAAGCTCGGGCCGGTGCCACAGCAGGTGATGGTAGAACTCGCGCCAGCCGAGTTGGCGCAACCAGGCCTCGGCACCCGGACCTGGCCGGGCCGCGGCCGCGGTCGCGGCCTCGGTGACGGACAGGGTGCCGAAGTGGAGATCGGCGCTCAACCTCGAGGTGCCGGTCCCGGACAGCGAGTCGCGACGCTCGTGGTACCCATCGATCCCATCGGCGATCCAACGCTCGAGCCGTTCTCGGGCGGCCGGCTCGCCCGGTGCTGGCAGGTCCGCACCGCGGGCCACCTGTTCCGGAAGCTGACCCGCATCGACCCTGGGCATGACCATGGTCCGTGGTGCATCGAGGACCTCGCGTCGGTCCATCCGGCCGATCGCTCGCCAGAACGGCGAGAACACCGTGTAGTGGCCGCCCTGGACGGTCGTGACCGATGCGGGATCCGTCAGCAGCAGGCCGTGCCGTGCATGGAAGGTCCGGCCAGCCTCGGCAAGGGCCGCAGACACGGCCCGATCGCGCCGGCGACCATAGGGACTGACCTCCCGGCTGACCAGGACGGCGTTCGCCCCGATCTCGGCAGCCAGCGCGGGGACCACGACACGCGGGTCGCCGCTCCGGACCACGAGCCGGCCGCCGATGGCACGCAGTCGCTCGTCGAGCGCACGCAGGCTGCCGGCCAGGAACCAGGCGCGGTTGGCCGATGGCCAGCGGCCCTCCAGCAGGCCCGGGTCGAGCACGAACAGTGGCACGACCCGGCGCGCATTCGCGATGGCATCCACGAGCGCCGGGTGATCATGGATCCGCAGGTCCCGGCGGAACCACACGATCGCGGTCTCCCAGCGGCGGTCGGAGATCCCCTGCTCATCCACGAGCCTATGGTACGGGCCGGACCGACCGTCGGACTGATGTGGGTCGGCGGAGATCTAGATGGGCGCTCCGCCTTCAACGATGGGTGAGCGGCTGGTGGTCGTTGGGGTATCTGGTCCCGTACCGCCGCCCGGGTCGGCAGCCGCTGCTCCGGCGACATTCGCGGCGTCACCAGCGCCTGGGGCACCCACGAGCGAGGTGGACCAGGGGGCGGGTCGGTCCGCGGGGACCTGCGGCCATGGCGCCAGCCGATCGGCAAGCGACCCGGTCGCTGCCGCCATCGGCACGGGCTCGACCGCTGGGGTGTTCTGGGGCGCTCCAACTGGGGGCACGTCGGGCGTCGGCGCCAAGACGGGGGGCGGCGCCGACACGGAGGATGGAGCAGACCCGGAGGCTGGAGTCGATGCCTCGGAGCTCTCGACGATCTCCGCGTCGTCGCGGAGGGTGGGCCCCGGGAGCACGATGACGCTGTCGGCGACCGCGTCATAGCGGTCGGATGTGGTCAGGTACAGGACCTGGAAATCCTTGGCCAGGTCACGCAACAGCTCCGCTGCCCGGCGCGCCCGTACATCATCGA
>JBBSOS010000305.1:0-3670 GCA_038259505.1 Candidatus Limnocylindrales bacterium
CGCGGCCGCACCCTGACCATGGAGACGCTCGTCCCGCACGTCTCTCCGGCGATCGTGCTGAGCGTCCTCGTGGGCGTGTTCAACAGTTGCCTGTATCTGGTCCTGCGGGGTGTCCTGCGGGCGCATCTGCTCATCGTCATCCCGGCATCCATCGTCGGCGCCTATGTCGGACAGGCAGTCGGTGGGCGCGTCGGCGACCCGGTCCAGGTCGGCGACTTCAGCCTGCTGTGGGCGACCGTGGGCGCGTGGGTGGCCATCCTCATCGTCGTCAGCCTGGCGAGCGTGATGCCCGATCGAACGTCGCGCTGAGGTACGGTTGGCCGATGCAGGAGGACATGTTCTGGCTGGTGCTCGCGATCTCGGCGCTGGTCATCGCAGTCTCGGCGGCCGCGATCGCCTGGGCGCTGGTCCGCCTTGCGGGCGAGGCCGCGCGCGCCGCTGATGAGGCCCACGGGCTGGTCAGGACCCTCAACGAGGAGCTGCCGCCGACGCTGGCGGTGCTGCAGCAGGCATCGACCAGCCTCGACCAGCTCGCGGGTGAATCGGCAGCTCGCCTGCTCATCCTGGACAAGGTCGCCGAGGAAGCCCAACAGACGATGGCAGCGGTCCGGGGCCTGTCGGGCTCGGTCAATGACATCGTGCGGGGCCCCGCGGATACCGTCACGGGCGTCAAGCGTTCGGCGCGCATGGTCGGCGGCGGCATCGTGTCCGGTGCCGACCGGCTCCGACGGGTCATCACGGGTGACGATGAGGGCGACTGACGAGCCCTCGTGGCCGGTCGGCATCTGCCGTGGTCGCGCCGTTCGGTACACTCGCATCGATGTCATCTCCTGCTGACCGGGTCGTCGATGCCGCCCGGATGCCGCCGCTGCCTGCCGCCGAGATCCGCGCGCGGTTCCTGGCCTATTTCAGCGAGCGTGGCCACACCGTGGTGCCCAGCGCCAGCCTGGTGCCAGCGGGCGACCAGTCGCTCCTGTTCACGAACAGCGGCATGGTCCAGTTCAAGGATGTCTTCCGGGGCATCGAACAGCGGTCGTACAGGCGTGCCGTGGATGTCCAGCGATGCCTCCGGGTCGCCGGCAAGCACAATGACTTCGAGGAGGTCGGCCGCACGCCGCGTCACCACACGCTGTTCGAGATGCTCGGCAACTGGAGCTTCGGCGACTACTTCAAGCGGGAGGCCATCGGGTGGGCCTGGGACTTCCTGACCCACGACCTGGGCATCCCGGCCGATCGCCTGGCAGCGACGACCTATACCGACGACGACGTGGCATGGGCCATCTGGCGGGACGAGATCGGCCTGCCCCCGGAGCGGATGGCCCGCTGGGGTGATGTCGACCGGGACGACGACAAGAACTTCTGGCGGATGGCGGAGACCGGGCCCTGTGGACCCTGCAGCGAGATCCACTACGACCGCGGCGCGCATCTCTCCGAGGGACCCGAGTGCGTTCCCGACCACAGCGAGCATTGCCCCCGATGGCTCGAGATCTGGAACCTCGTGTTCATGGAGTTCGACCAGCGCCCGGAGGGACGGGTGCCGCTGCCGTTCACGAGCGTCGACACGGGTATGGGCCTGGAACGGCTCGCCTCGGTCATCCAGGGCGTCGCGAGCAACTACGACACTGACCTGTTCACGCCCATCCTGGCCCGGATGCGCCAACTCCTGGGTCACGATCCGGACGCCTTCGAGTCGGAGCGCTTCAGCTACCAGGTCATCGCCGACCATTCCCGCGCGATCGCGTTCCTCATCGCGGACGGCGTGCTGCCGGCCAACGAGGGCCGCGGCTACGTGCTCCGGCGAATCCTGCGACGCGCGGTGCGTCACGGTCGAGTGCTGGGCCGACGGGAGCCGTTCCTGGTGGCCACGGCGTCGGTGGTCATCGACACCATGGGCGACGCCTATCCCATCCTCCGCGAGCGTCAGGAGGCGATCCTGGGCGCCATCCTGCGTGAGGAGACGACCTTCGCGCGGACGCTCGATGCCGGTACCGTGCACCTCGAGGAGGCGCTCATCCCGCTCACAGGTGCAGCGCGCGTCGTCGGTCGCCTCGCCGAGGGACTGCCGGACGACGCACCCATCCTGGCCGGCGATGTCGCGTTCCGGCTCCACGACACCTATGGCTTCCCCATCGACCTGACCGTCGAACTGGCGGGCGAATATGGCGTCCGCGTCGATCGACCCGGGTTCGAGGCAGCCCTCGAGGAGCAGCGTCGGCGGTCGCGCTCGGGTCGCAGGGCGGACCTGTCACGCCGGGCAGAGGCGGTCGCGCTGTATGACGACATCGCCCGGACGGCCGGCGACACCCGGTTCCTGGGCTACCAGACCATGATCGCCGACGGTCGGGTCATGGCCATCGTCCGTGACGCGACCAGCTACCAGCAGCTCGAGGCGCGAGCGGAGGTCGAGCTGCGGGTCGAGGCCGGCGCCGCCGCGGAGCTGGTCCTGGACCAGACGCCGTTCTACGCGGAACGCGGCGGCCAGGTCGGCGACATCGGCCAGATCCGGGACGCGGCCACCGAGGAGCTGCTGTTCACCGTCACCGACACCCAGCGACCCGTGGGCGGACTCATCGTGCACCAGGGCACGCTCCACGGTCGCATCGCGGTCGGCCAGGCCGTACGGGCGGTGGTGGACGCGGAGCGGCGTGCCCACACGATGCGCAATCACACCGCCACCCACCTGCTGCATCGGGCCATCAGGAACGCGGTCGGGCCGACGGCGCGCCAGGCTGGCTCGCTCGTCGCGCCCGGGTACCTGCGCTTCGACTTCCCGTCCGACCGGGCCCTCACCGACGACGAGCGGCATGCCATCGCGGACGAGGTCCGCTCCGTCGTTCGCGATGACCATCCGGTGCACGCCCAGGTCATGACGATGCAGGAGGCGATCGACGGTGGCGCGGATGCCTTCTTCGACGAGAAGTACGGCGAGCAGGTGCGCACGGTCCGCGTCGAGGGATACGACAGCTTCGAGCTGTGCGGCGGCACGCATTGCCATGCCACGGGCCAGGTGGGCGGTTTCATCATCGTCTCGGAGCGCTCCATCGGGAGCGGTATGCGACGCATCGAGGCTGTCACGGGATCCGCGGCGGACGCGCTCATGGACCGGCGATTCGAGACCCTTGAGCGGGCCGCGACGTCGGCTGGCGCCCAGACGCCCGAGATCCTGCCCGCCCGGATCGAGGAGCTGCAGGCGCGGGCGCGGGACCTCGAGCGGCGACTCAAGGCGAGCGCTGCCGCAGGCGGCCGACCGCCCGCAGGTGAGCTGGCCAGCCGGGCACACCTCGTGGGCAACGCGCCGTTCGTGTCCCTCGCCGCCCCGTTTACCTCGATGGAGGAGCTCAAGGCCTACGCCAGGGACGTCCACGGCGACCTGCCGTCGGGCATCATCAGCCTCGTGATGGACGATGTGTCGCCCCAGCTGTGGGTCACGGTCAGCGACGACCTGGTCGCTCGCGGCTATTCGGCTGCGGACCTGGTCCGGGCAGCCATGCCGGCCATCGGTGGTCGGGGCGGTGGCCGTCCCCCGATGGCCCAGGGCAAGGGCGACCGTCAGGCCGGCATCCCCGACGCACTCGCTGCCATCGAGGCTGCACTCAGCGCGCATCAGGAACCCGCGGCACCAGGGGGCGAGCGGCCCAGCACCGACGGACACGGCTGACGATGGCCATCC
>JBBSOS010000306.1:0-3667 GCA_038259505.1 Candidatus Limnocylindrales bacterium
CCTCGGTCACCGCGATGCCGTCGAGGGTTGCCAGGTCGGTGATACCCGCGATGGCACATGCCTCCTCCAGCACCGGGATCATCCAGCGCAGATGCGCCCGTGCCGCGACCTCGGGCACGATGCCCCCGGTCAAGGCGTGGAGGGCCGTCTGGCTCGCCACCACGTTCGCATGGATCCGCCGTCCATCCTCGACCACGGCCACGGACATCTCGTCACAGGAGCTCTCGATGGCCAGCATCCGGATGCTCACGCCCCGTCCTCGCCCATGGGCGGCCGACGAAGCCGCTCGCCATAGCGTTCGGTCATGTCGGCGAGTCGCTGGCGGACCGGGTCCGAGTCGAGGGGCTCGGTGGTCATGATGAGCGCGTCCTCGCCGTTGTCGGAGTAGTAGTGGGGCCGGACACCCACGGGCCGGAAGCCGAACCGCTGGTAGAGCAGTCGCGCGGCGTCGTTGCTGAGGCGCACCTCGAGCGTGGCCACGCGTGCTCCGAGGTCCGCGCACAGGTCCATCAACTCCAGCATCAGGCGCCCCCCGACGCCATGGCGGCGCCACGCCGGCAGCACCGCGAAGGACGTCACATGAGCCTCGTCCACCATCAGCCAGACGCCGCCGTAGGCCACCAGCTCATCGCCGAGGCGGCACACCAGGTAGTGGGCCATGCGGTTGCTCTCGAGCTCCTGGCGGAACGCGTACGGCGGCCACGGGACGGGGAAGCTGGCCCGTTCGATGGCATGGACGGCATCGATGTCCGCGAGTCGCATGGGCCCGATGCGTATCGTCAGCGGGAGCCGGGCGACCATGTCCCCTCCCCCCCGTGCACGGCATCGGGCGCGTCCGCGACGCTCGCCGCGGCGGCCGGGATCCCTCGCGGCAGGGCGACGTACCGGGGCACCAGCGTTGCCGCGTCCGACACGACGCCCCCGGCGAGTCGCTCGTCGAGGAGCTCCAAAAGGGCCCGCGGCATGCCGGCACCGGCCAGCCGGCCCAGCTCGACCGGATCGATCCGGCCCAGTGAGGCAGCATTGGCCCGGCACTCGACCAGCCACGCCGCATCGGGTGTCACATCGACCACCGCAAGCGGTCGCCCCCCGACGAGCATCGCGAGGTCCGCTCCGGGTGGCACGAGCTCCGGATCGGAGCCGGCCACCGCGAGGTAGTGGTCGCGGGCGCCCGCGGGCAGGACCACGAGGACATCGTCACCACCGCCGCTCCTCCAGGCTGCCCGGCGGAGGGCGTCGTCGGTCGGGAGGCCGACGAGCGTCAGGTGTCGCAGCGCGGCGAGGGTCTTGGCCGTGGCGAGACCGACCCGCAGGCCCGTGAAGCTGCCGGGACCGGTGCCGACGCCGATGACCGACACGTCGGCCATGCCGATGCCCGCGTGTGACAGCACGCCATCGAGTCGGGACATGAGCTGGGTGCCGTGCCGGTTGGGTGCGTCGAGCACGTCCTGGGCGAGGACGGACAGACCATCGCCGATCGCGACCACGGTCCGCCGGGTGGCCGTGTCGATCACCAGGTGGAACGTCACGTGCTGGTCTCGCGCCAACCCCGCGCCCGGTCGAGGTAGCGGACGTACCGGTGCCCGCCGCTGAGACACAGGGTCCGCGGACCCTCCGCACCCGGATCCCCGGGCGTGGTCGCGTCCTCATCGACCACGAGTCGGACCTCGAGACGATCCACATCGACGGGCACGTCCAGCCGGTCGGCCCACTCTGAGAGCGTCACGCCATCATCCTGGCGCTCGTCGATGAGGCCGCCGTCGAGGGCATCGGCGGTTCCCGAGAGGCGGTACAGGTCCTGGTGGAACATCGGCAGGCGGCCCTGATACTCGGCCATCAGGGTGAAGCTCGGACTGGTCACCATCTCGGGGATTCCCAGGCCCGCCGCGAATCCTTTGGCGAACTGCGTCTTGCCGGCACCCAGGGTGCCCAGCAACGCGATCCGATCACCCGCCTCTGCCACCGCTGCCAGCCAGCCCGCGAAGGCACGCGTCGAAGCCGCGGACGGGGTGCGGATCTCGAGGCAGACGGGATGCACTGCCTCGGCATGCTGGGCCCTGATCATGACGACAGGTTACCCAAGGCGCTCCAGGTCAGTGAGCGCGACGAGCTGGCGAGCCGCTGGTGCCTCCACGGTCGCCCCGAACGCGACGTGTCCGGCCGACTGGTAGCTGCCTCCCGCGCGACGCACCGGTCCCGCGAGGCCCACCAGGCGTCCGGTACGTCCCACCCCATCACCCGCCGCGACCCGCACGCCGTCTGCTGGCCAGACGTGGGGCGCGAGCGTCGATGGATCACCCCCCACCACTGCGAGCCTGGCTTCGGGCAGGATGCCGACCATCCGGTCAGCTGACGCTGCGGCGGCCAGCAGGTCCCAGGCGAAGGTGGGCACGGCCCGTCGACCGTATCCGTCGAGCGCCAGGATGGCGAATGGCGTGACCGCGTGGAGGGCGGCCCGCTGCCTGGTATCCGATTCCTCCAGTTGCTGCAGCTCGCGCCCGACGACGCCGCCGCAGATGATGCCCGCGACGCCGATGGCCCGCGCCCGGGTGAGCGCCTCGATATCGAGCCGCGCACCCGCGACGAGGATGCTGCCCGCCGCGCTGATGTCCACCGCGCCCGACCGAAGCTCGGCATCGGGCGACGTGACGCCCAGGATGACCCGCCCGGTCACCGGCAGACCCCAGCCGATGGGTCCCCGCAGGCCGATCCCCGATGCCCGGAGCGAGATCTGGCTGGCACTGACCTCTTCCGCGATGCCATCGACCGGCGACAGGACGAGCATGGGTGCGCGCGCGAGCACGACACGCCCGATGCGATCGGCGCCGATGTACAACAGCTCCGCCCGGTCCCCGGGGCGGGGTGCCGTCCGGCCACTCCCGCGTGCGACCTGCAGCAGCGACAGATCGAGCTCGGCTCCCGGCCGCAGGTCGCCCAGCTCGCCGCGCAGCGGGACCTCGAGCAGCATCGTCTCGCGAGCCTGGGCGATGAGCGGCTGGCCCACGGTCACGAGCTCACCGGCCGCCACGACCGCCCGATCGCCGGGCCGCAGTCGCAGTCGCGCGATGGGCGCTGGCGCGAGTGGCTCGGCCGGGGCCACGAGTCGTACGTCGCCGAGTGCGGAGCCGGTGGATCGGGTCAGGGTCATCGGTCGGGACCCCATACCGGTCGTTCCCATGTCTCCAGCAGCGCCCGCCGCCGCTCTGCCCGCTCCGGCAGCCGCAGGGGCACCTCGCGGGTGTCGATGAGCAGGCCGCCGAGGCCGCCCGACACATCCAGCGCGATGTGGTGGGCGCGGACCCCGAGCGCCTGGCCGTCGCGCATCTCCACCTCCACATGGGCGGGGACACCCGGCGGCAGGTCGACCAACCGCAGGGCGCTCGGCGCCAGCTCCAGGTCATGCTGCTGGAGATGACTCGTCACCCGCATCACGGCCGGCGTGCGTGCCCCTGCGCGAACCTCGCCCGTGACGATGGTGCTGCCGAGCGGCAGCAATGCGTCATCGAGCAGATCGACCAGCAGTCGTCGCTGGTCGCCCAGGTCCGGCAGGGCGCCGATGGGACCCAGCACGCGGCCATGGTCGTGGAACAGGGTCTGAGCGCCGGGTCGACGCATGCCATCGACGACAGCCATGGCTGCGGCGGGTGGCGGCACGGCGGCGAACGCG
>JBBSOS010000307.1:0-3667 GCA_038259505.1 Candidatus Limnocylindrales bacterium
CAGCATCGGCTGCGGCGCCCGTCGCCTAAGGCACTCCGGAGAACCACGCTCGTGAAGCCCGACATCCACCCCGCCTATCACCAGGCCCACGTCACGTGCGCCTCCTGCCACACGACGTTCGTCGTCGGCTCCACGAGCCCGGAGCTGCGTGTCGACGTGTGCTCCAGTTGCCACCCCTTTTACACAGGCAAGCAGACCATCCTTGACCGTGCCGGACAGGTCGAGCGCTTCCAGAAGCGTCTCGAGCGCTCGGCTCGGCTCTGATCGCGACGCGGGTCGGATCGGCACCCGATCCGTGACCTGCCCGTGATCGACCCGATCTTCCGGCGGTGCGCCGGGACACCAACCCGGGGGACCACCTGACCATGGCACGCTTCGCCTACGGCGGCCAGGCACTCATGGAGGGTGTCCTGATGCGCGGGCGCGATGCCATCGGTGTCGCGGTCCGCGGGCCGGACGGGCAGATCTTCGGGGCCCAGGAACGGCTCGACAGCATCGTCCATCGCAACCGGTTCGCTCGCGCCCCGTTCTTTCGCGGGGTCGTGGTGCTGTACGAGACCCTCGTCATCGGCACCCGCTGGCTGATGCGATCCGGTTCACTCGCGGCGGCCGGCGAAGGCGTGTCCATGGGCGGTCGAGCCGTGGCCCTCACCTTCATCGTGACCATCGTGTTCGCGCTCGGCCTGTTCGTGCTGCTGCCGCTCCTCGCGGCCCAGGGCGCCACCAACGCCATGGTCAGCGGCGGCAATGCGCTCGTCCAGCACCTCATCGAGGCCATCGTCCGCATCGTCATCTTCGTCGGCTATCTGCTGGTGGTCAGTCGCTCGCCGGACATCCGACGAGTGTTCCAGTACCACGGTGCCGAGCACATGACCATCCACGCCCTGGAGCACGAGCTGCCGCTGACCGTCGAGAACGCCCGTCGATACCCGACCGCGCATCCTCGATGCGGGACCGAGTTCCTGGTGGTGTTCATCCTCGTGAGCATCCTGTTGTTCAGCTTGCTGGCCGGCCAGGACCTGTTCATCAGCATCGTCGGCAGGATCGTGCTCATCCCGGTCGTCGCCGCGATCGCCTATGAGGTGTTGCGCTGGGGGGCCAAGCGGCGTGAGAACTGGGCCATCCGCTGGCTGTTCCTGCCGGGCATCTGGCTGCAGGCCATCACGACCAAGCAACCGGATGACTCGATGATCGAGGTCGCCATCGCGTCCATGCATGAGGCCCTCGCCGCCAATCACGAGACGGCGCCAGCTGGCAGCCTTGAGCTGGAGCGGGTGCCCATGCCTGATGCCGGGGACCTCGCGACGCAGATCGAAACGAGGAATGCCGAGACACCGGCGAATGCCGAGACACCCGCGGTTGCCCCAGGGATCGCCAGCGTGACGCCCGAGGCGACCAGGGACCCCGGAACCGGAACCGTGGGGTCCAGCGGGACCGGGTCGTGAGCCTCGAGGAACGCCTCGACGACGTCGAGCGACGCCTCGACCACATCGAACAGGAGTGGTCCGACCCGGAGGTCGCGTCCGACCCCGAACGGAGCCGGGAGCTGGGTCGTGAGCAGGCACGTCTGGCGCCGGTCGTTGCCGACTATCGGCAGCTCAAGTCCGTCCGGGCGCAACTCCAGACCACCAGGCGCGAGCGGGACGCCGGGCAGGATCAGGAGCTGCGCGAGATGGCGCGGGAGATCGTGACCGAGCTCGAGGCCGAGGAGACGGCTGTCATCGAGCGGGTCCGGCTGGCGCTCCTGCCGTCCGACCCCAATGACGACCGGGATGTCATCGTCGAGATCCGGGCTGGTGCGGGCGGCGAGGAGGCGGCCCTGTTCGCCGCACAACTGTTCCGGATGTATCTCCGGTACGCGGAACGACACCGCTGGGCCGTCGAGCTGCTGAACAGCAGCGACACCGGCATCGGCGGCGTGCGTGAGGTCATCTTCCAGGTCCATGCCGACGGTGCCTGGAGCCGTCTCAAGTACGAGGGCGGCGTGCACCGCGTGCAGCGCGTGCCCGAGACCGAGTCGAGCGGCAGGATCCACACCTCGACCGCGACCGTGGCCGTCATGCCCGAGGCGGATGAGGTCGATGTCCAGATCGACGAGGCGCGCGACCTGCGGATCGATGTCAAGCGTGCCTCCGGGCCGGGTGGCCAGAGCGTCAACACGACGGACTCCGCGGTCCGCATCACACACCTGCCGACCGGTCTCGTCGTCGAGATCCAGGACGAGAAGAGCCAGCACAAGAACAAGGCCAAGGCGATGGCGGTGCTGCGTGCTCGTCTGCTGGAGCAGGAGCAGCACAAGGCGCACGAGGAGGAGGCGGCAGTCCGGCGGGGCATGGTCGGCTCGGGCGATCGGTCCGAGAAGGTCCGGACCTACAACTTCCCCCAGGATCGACTGACCGATCACCGCATCGGCCTCGACCTCCACAACCTGCCCAATGTCATGGACGGCGACCTGGACCGACTCATCGATACCCTCATCACCACGGACCAGGCCCGCCTGCTGGCCAACCTGGAGGAGGAGAGCAGCGCGTGACGGGGCCGGGCGTCCTCGAGCCGGGTCCGGCCAGTGGCTCCATCCAGCGCGCCACCGACCTGTCGGGCACCCTGGTGCTCAAGCACGACCGGTTCTTCCTCGTGAGTGACGCGTATGGCGACGTGAAGCGTGACCAGCGCGGGCTGGGCCTGTACCTCGGCGATACCCGGGTGCTGTCGCGGTACGAGCTGCGCCTCGATGGCCAGCGTCTCGTGGTCCTCCGGACCGGTGGCAGCGCCAGTTGGCGAGGCACGATCCAGATGACCAACCCCGACCTGGCCCGAAACCCCATGGAGAAGGGGGACGCGGCCGCGGTACTGACGCGTCAGTCCCTGGGCATCGTGCGCGACCGGATCATCGCCGACGCCTTCGAGGAGCGGGTCCGCATCCACAACTACACGATGCATCCCGAGCGGTGCGAGCTCACGCTCGCCCTGGACGCCGATTTCGCGGACCTGTTCGAGGTCCGTGGGGTCAGTCGCCCCGAGCGCGGCGAATACCAGCCAGCGGCCATCGATGGGGATGTCGTCGGCTTCACCTATCTCGGCCTGGACCAGCGGGTCCGGCGCACCTGGGTGCACTCCTCGGAGGCCGGTGTGCCACGCCCGTTGACTGCCGCAGAGCAGGCGGAGGGTACCGGCCACGGCGTGTCGCTCGCGTTCGCCCTGGTCATCCCGGCGGGGAGCGAGCGGGTCCTCGACGTGCGCGTCGTGTCCGAGGTGTTCGATTCGCCGGCTCCACCCCGCACCCTGCTGCCACCTGCGGTCAGGAGTCCCCAGGCCGAGGACCCCGAAGCAGCCCATCGAGCGTGGCACGCCACGTCCACGCGCGTGTCCAGCCCGCACGCCGCGGCGGATCGCGCGTTCCGGCGAGGCATGTCCGATCTGCGGCTGCTGATGGACTCCGGGCCGCTGCCGGGCGAGCGGTACATCGCGGCCGGCGTCCCCTGGTACGACACCCTGTTCGGCCGCGATTCGCTCATCACGGCACTCCAGATGCTGTGCATCCGGCCACAGGTCGCGCGCGACACCCTCTCCGTGCTGGCTCGGCTCCAGGCGACCACCAGGGACGACGCCCGCGATGCTCAGCCGGGCAAGATCCTGCACGAACTGCGGACCGGCGAGTTGGCTGAGG
>JBBSOS010000308.1:0-3666 GCA_038259505.1 Candidatus Limnocylindrales bacterium
ACTGCATGTTCTGCCCGCCCCGCGGGTCAGATGTTCGGGCGGAGACCCGATCGACGAGCCCAGAGATGCGCCGCTGGTCCGATCACCCGCTGGTCGGGTACGCGAAGTGAGGCCCACGATCCGTGCATGGCCACGATCCGTGCATGGCGACCCCGGTGGGTCTCGGTTCGCTACCGAAGCGCGACCCAGCGGCACCCCGAACTCCACCGCTCCGGCGCTGAAGTCGAGCCGTCGCCTGCGTAGCCTTCGCCGATCGCAGCGACGGTGTCCGCCCGTCTGGCCTGCGCCGGCGAGAGAAGGAGGACTGTCGGATGGCCGAGATCGATGCCGGGGATACCGCCTGGATGCTGATGTCCACTGCCCTGGTGATGCTGATGCTGCCGGGCCTTGCGCTGTTCTACGGCGGTCTCGTACGCCGGAAGAACGTGTTGTCGACCATCATGCACAGCTTCTTTGGGCTTGCCCTGATCAGCATCGTCTGGGTCCTGGTCGGCTTCTCCCTGGCCTTCGCACCCGGCAACCAGTTCGTCGGCGGACTCGACTACGCGGGGTTCATGAACGTCGGAGCCGCACCCAGCGACACCTATGGCCCGACCATCCCGTTCGTGCTGTTCGCGGCATTCCAGCTGATGTTCGCAGCTATCACGCCCTGCCTCATCTCGGGCGCATTCGCGGAGCGAAAGGGCTTCGGTGCGTTCGTGGTCTTCACGCTCATCTGGTCGCTCGTGGTGTACTCCCCCCTGGCGCACATGGTCTGGTCGACGGGCGGCTGGCTGTTCCAGATGGGCGCGCTTGACTTCGCGGGCGGCACGGTCGTCCATATCTCGTCAGGCATCTCGGCCCTGGTCGTCGCCTTCGTCATCGGCAAGCGCCGGGCAGGCGAGGACAAGATGGATCCGCACGACGTGCCCATGACCGTGCTCGGGGCCGGCCTGCTGTGGTTCGGCTGGTTCGGCTTCAACGCCGGGTCCGCGCTCGCGGCGAACGGCCTGGCATCGACTGCATTCGTGGCCACCAACACCGCGGCCGCGGCTGCGACCGTCACCTGGGTCTTTGCCCAGTACCTCCACCACAAGAAGTTCAGCGTGCTGGGGGCCGCGTGCGGCGCGGTCGCCGGACTGGTGGCGGTGACGCCGGCGGCCGGCTACATCACACCCGGTGGGGCCCTGGTCATCGGCCTCATCGCGGGCGTCCTGTGCTACAGCGCGACCCTGCTCAAGGAGCGACTCAAGGTCGACGATGCCCTCGATGTGTTCGCGGTCCACGGCGTCGGCGGCATGTTCGGTGCCATCGCCACGGGCGTCTTCGCGACCACGGCGATCACGGGCGAGGGCGGTGCTCGGGGCGCCATCGATGGCAATCCCGGACAGATCGGCACCCAGCTCTTCGCGGTCGCGGTCACGGTCGTGTTCGCAGGCGTGGCGACGTTCATCGTCGCCAAGCTCATCGACGTGGTCATGGGGCTCCGGGTCTCGTCCGCGGACGAGGACATGGGGGTCGACCTGGCGATCCACGGAGAGGCCGCGTACCAGATCTAGTCCGGCCGCGCTTCATGACGCGCCAACCCCCCGGCATGGGTCCCGACGGACGTGTGGCCGGAGCGTCCTCGCACTGGCACCTGTAACCAGGACGCAACCGATCCGCCACCTCGTGGGCGCTGAAGGCGGCGGTCATCGGACGTAGCCTCGATAGGTCCCACGTCGGCCTGACCTGGGTTCGCCATCCCCAGAGTCGAGCACGGAGGCTGTGCCCAGACATGATCACCCAGTGGCTCCCAGCCCCCGATGCGCGTGGGCCGGTGACGTGCGCCACCTGTGGATGTCGGTTGGTGCTCGTCGACCAGGAGACCTGGCGGCACTTCCCGTCCGGCGAGCCCGGTCAGGATGCACGCGGCTGCCGGCCTTCCTGCGCGGACGGGGAGCACGACCGATTCGGGCGCATCCTGACGGACGAACCGGGCATCTTCACGACCTGAGGTCCCTGGCGGGGCCGATGTCGTTCGGAGGAACTGAACCACCATCCATGCGGCCCGCTTGGCCGGTGGTGGCGCGGCAAGGGCCGCGGCGTGGCCGTCGCGGTCGCGGCGTTCGGCTGTCGCAACCTGGCCCTGTCCCGTCGGGAGGGCGAGCAGGACAACGAACGCGCCGCTGCGAGGGTTCGTTGGCCATTCCGCCCGCCAGGCGGGTGGATCCGACGCCCAAGGCCGCGCATCCCAGGTCTGGCAAGCAGTCGTTGGCACGCTGGCCCGCCCAGCGGGACCCGGCCCGGCTCGTTGGACGCAGCTCAGAGACCAGACCCCCGGTGAGGCCGCGACCCAGAGATCGAGAGACCCTGGCGCTACAGGTCCGGACGCGCCTGCTGGAGCGTCAGCACGAACTGCGAGCCGGCCGGCTCCCGGGGTTCGGCACGCAGGTCACCGGCCATGGCGCGCGCCAGGTGGCGAGCAGCGAACAGGCCGATGCCTGCGCCCCGGGGCGAATCGTCGAGGCGCACGAACGGCTCGAAGATGCGTTCGCGCCACTGGGCCGGGATGCCGGGGCCGTCGTCGGTGACCGCCAGGTACGCCAGCCCATCGAGCTCCCAGCCGTAGACGTCGATGGTGCCGCCCTGGGGAGCGTACTTCGATGCGTTCTCGAGCAGGTATCCCAGGAGGCGGCGCAGCATCTCGTCCGATGCCCAGGCACGCAGGGGCCGGGAGGTGAAGGTCGACGACAGGGTGTGGCGACGGAGCATCGGCGCGATGATCCGGGTCTCTTCCTCGACCAGCGCCGCCAGGTCGATCGACGCCAGTTGCGTCCGGCCGCCCGGGAACACGCGCAGGCTCTCGAGGATGTTGTCCACGGTCCGGTCGAGGCGGTCGACCTGGGTCAAGGCCTCGGATTCCCAATGTGCCGCGTCAGGCTGCTCGGTCGCCTGGATGCGACCACCCAGGAGCTCCACGTAGGCGCGCACCACGGCCAGTGGCGTGCGCAGCGCATGCGTCACCACCGCGATGAGGTTCGCGCGCGCCTCGTCGATGGCGCGCAGGGACTCCAACTGCGCCTCGGCTTCCTGCTGTAGCCGCTGCTTCTCGACCAGCCCCGCGAGGAGCGCGGCGAGGGTCTCCAGGAAGCCCACGTCCGAGTCGCCGAACACGCGCTGCCCGACGGTCTGCACATTGAGCACGCCGATGACCTGGTCGTTCCAGATCATGGGCACTGAGCACATCGACGTGTACCGCGCCTGGTCGACCTCGCGGATCCAGGCGAAGCGCGGGTCGACGTTGACGTCGATGCTCGTCACCGGGATCCGGTCGCGCGCGGCGAGCCCGGTCAGTCCCTCTCCCATGCTGAGTCGCGCCCGCCCAACGGCATCCTGGTCGAGCCCATCGGTGGCCGCGAGGGTGACCCCCGTCCCGTCGCGATCCATGAGGTAGATCGAGCAGACGTCCGCCCGCGCGGCGGCCCGGGCACGGTCGATGATGGTGCCCATCAACTCGTCGAAGGTGCGCGCGGACGCGGCCAGGCGCGCCACCTCCGCGAGGAATGTCATCTCCTCGAGGCCGCGGAGGTCACCGGGCTCGGCGGCAGGCACGCCCAGGTCACCGGGCTCGGCGGCAGGCACGCCCAGGTCACCGGGCTCGGCGGCAGGCACGCCCAGGTCACCGGGCTCGGCGGCAGGCACGCC
>JBBSOS010000309.1:0-3660 GCA_038259505.1 Candidatus Limnocylindrales bacterium
GTGCTGCTCGGCGACCGTGGGCAACCCTGCCGACCTGGGCAGGACGCTGACTGGACGCGCACTGCGGGTCATCGACCACAACGGCGCCCCTTCGGGCGAGAAGCACGTCGTGGTCCTTGACCCACCCGTCATCGATCGCCGGATGGGCGCACGTCCCGGTCCCGATGGCCTCGCCCTCAGGACCTCACTCGCGTTCCTGCGCGCGAGTCGTCCGACCATCGTGTTCGGGCGTTCCCGGGTGCAGGTGGAGCTGCTGCTCACCGCGCTGCGGGAGCGGTTGCGTGACGGACGGGGTCCGCTCGACCGCGTGAGGGGCTACCGCGGCGGGTACCTGCCATCCGAACGGCGCGCCATCGAGGCGGGCCTGCGTTCGGGCGACATCCTGGGGGTGGTCAGCACGACCGCGCTGGAGCTGGGTATCGATATCGGACGCCTCGACGCTGCGGTCATCGCCGGCTATCCGGGCACCATCTCCGGAACCTGGCAACAGATCGGGCGGGCAGGGCGTCGCCAGGAGCTGAGCGTGGCCATCCTCGTCGCCGGCGCGGGCGCCCTGGACCGATACGTGGCGAGCCACCCGGACTACCTGTTCGAGACCAACGCCGAGGAGGCGCGCCTGGACCCCGAGAACATCCATGTGTTGCTGGCCCATCTCCGGGCCGCCACGTTCGAGCTGCCATTCGAGAGCGGCGAGGTGTTCGGTGCCGGCGCGGCGGATGACCTGCTGGCCTTCCTGGCGGAGGAAGGGCATGTCCGACAGGCATCCGACGACCGCTGGTACTGGGCGAGCGAGAACTTTCCTGCCTCGGAGATCAGCCTGCGCGTCGCATCACCCGAGAACGTGCTCATCATCGATACCGGTCCCGCCCGACCGCGGGTCATCGGCGAGGTGGACCTGTTCTCGGCACCCACCCTGGTGCATGAGGACGCCATCTATCTCCACGAATCCAGCCAGTACCACGTCGACCGGCTCGACTGGGACGAGCGGAAGGCCTATGTTCGACCGGTCGACGTCGACCACTACACGCAGGCCGAGCTGGCGGTGACACTCAAGCCGCTTGACATCTTCGACGAGGCCGGCCATGGGGACGCTCTGCGAGCGCACGGCGAGGTCATGGTCTCGTCCCTGGCGACCATCTACAAGAAGCTGAAGCTGGATACGCACGAGAACCTCGGCTGGGGACGCATCCACCTGCCCGAGACCGAGTTGCACAGCACGGCATGGTGGCTGACTCTTGCTCCCGCTGCAACGGCAGGGTGGATCCGCGACGACCTGGATCGCGCGCTCATCGGCGCCGGTCGGGCCCTGCGAACCGTGGCGTGCCTGTTGCTGATGAGTGACCCACGGGACCTGGGCGTAGTCGCCCAGGTGCGCTCCCCCCACCTCGAGCGACCCGTGATCTACCTCTGGGAAACGGTGCCCGGTGGGGTGGGGCTCGCCCAACGCCTGTTCGACCGCACGCCGGAGCTCATCACCGCGGGTCTGGGTCTCATCGACGCCTGCGCCTGTGACAGCGGCTGTCCGGCATGCGTCGGGCCCGCCTCGTCAGGCTCATCGAGGCCGGGACCACGGGCGCTGGCGGCGCGTCTCCTGCGCCAGTTGTCCGAGCTGTCCCTCGCCGCGTGACAGACAAGCTGGCGCGGGACGAGCGCAGGGTACGACCGTGAGCACGTCGACGACCGCCCTGCGCATCCAGCGTCTCGATCGCATACGGGACAGCGATCGGGGCAGGCGCCACGGACCCGCGCCGGCGACCGTGACGCCCGAGAGCGTGGCGCGTATTCGCGCCGATGCCGAGTCGATGGTGCGCGTGCCTGCCCGTCCTGGCATCACCCACGCCCGGGCAGATGACCTGGCTCGGGCACTCGACGGTCGTGTGCTCGTCGCGCCCTCGGGGGCGATCGTGGTCGTCGAGACGAGCAGCCCACTGCCGGCGGACCTGTCGGCGCTCCGGGAGCTGCCGGACCCCATCGATCCCGACCGACCCATCGTGTGCATCGACACCGAGACCACCGGGCTGGGCACCTCCGCAGGCACGGTGCCGTTCCTGGTCGCACTCGGCCGCTGGCAGGGCGATCGGTTCGTGGTCCGTCAGTTGCTGCTGCCTGACCATCCCGATGAACGGGCGCTGCTGGAGATCCTCGACCAGCACATCCCACCCGATGCTTCGCTCGTCAGCTACAACGGGCGTGCGTTCGATTGGCCGCTCATCACGAGCCGGTATCGTCTGTACGGTCGTCCGGCGCCCGCCCATGGGGCGCACCTGGACCTGCTCGGACTAGCTCGCAAGATCTGGCGACATCGGTTGCCGGATGCGCGACTGGCCAGCGTGGAGGCAGGGATCTGTGGGGTGCTCCGGCACGGTGACCTGCCGGGAGCCCTCGTGCCGGAGCGCTACTTCACGTGGCTCCGGACCGCGGACCCCGGGCTGTTCCGCGATGTCCTCGACCATAACCGCCAGGACGTGGTCTCGCTCGCCCTGTTGCTGCGCACCCTTGCCCAGGAGGTGCTCCCGGGACGGCACGGATCCGCGAATACGGGCCGCGTGGAACCCCGGGACATCGCCGGCCTGGGGCGACTGTACGCACGACGCGGCCGTGCCCAGGAAGCACTGACCTGCTTCGACCAGGCGCTGGAGCGGCTGGCGATGCCGTCACGCGACCGGGACCTCCAGAGCATCGTGGCCACGGACCGGGCACGGATGCTCGGTCGACTGGGACGCCGGGCCGAGGCGGCCAGTGCCTGGGAGGCCGTCGCCCTCGACGGCGGTCCCCTGGCGGCGGCGGCATGGATCGCGGTCGCCAAGAGCCTGGAGCACGTCTCCCGGGACTCAGGGGCAGCGCTGGCTGCCGCGCGCCGCGCAGACGCACTGGCGTTCCGGTCGCGGTTCCTGGGCCAGCCGCAGCCGGCCGTGGAGCGCGACCTCGCACGACGCTTGCCCCGGCTCGCCCGAGCGGCACGGATCGACCCGCCGATCGCGACCTCCGTCGATGGCTACCCTGGTCGGCTGCTGAGCCGGCCCCCGGGTCAACCGGATGTGCGCCGGACCGTCGGGTCGGGCAAGAGCAGGTCGTCGATGATCCTGACCAGGCCCCAGTAGCTCGCCGTGAATGAACGGAGCGTGTGGAGCGTCGCGCCGTAGGAATCGAACTCAGCGACCGTCAGGCCATCCGCCTCGTAGGCCCGTCCGAAATCGGGCACACGGGCGAGCAGCTCAGCCACGTGACCGGCCGGTACCGGTTCATCGAAGCGCGGTCGGACGACCACGCCGGACGCCTCGAAGCGCTGCTGCCATTGGTGGGTCATCGTCATGATGAGGTCGCCTCCGACCAGTTCCGACCAGTGGAGCTGGTGTCGATAGGCGGCCGCCAGCGGTCGCGTCCGGTAGCCCCGCTGGCGATATAGGGCTGCCGCCCGCTTGAACACCGCGAGTCCCGCCCAGTGGATCGAGGCCGGGTCGAGCAGGATGTCATCCCGGTCACACACGACGCGCACCCAATCGTCGAGCCGGCCGATCATCAGGGTGCACACCGGGGCCATGCGCCGCACGTCGAGCCCGTCTGCTTCGCGGCGGCGGAGACCCCGCTCGACCGCCTCACCCACGGCCAGTGCCTGGGGCACGGTGAAGCTGACCGTGGCATTGATGCTGATTCCCTCGA
>JBBSOS010000310.1:0-3655 GCA_038259505.1 Candidatus Limnocylindrales bacterium
AGGGTCCGGTTCGGGAGCGGCACGAGGCGGATCCCCTGATCATCATCGCCACGGTCGCGCTGTCGGCCATCGGCGTGCTCATGATCTACTCCTCGGGAGCGGCGTCGCTGTCGAGCCAGGAGGCGGGATCCAGCGCCATGTCGGACATCGCCACGGCCATCGCACCCGAGCTCATCTGGGTGACGCTCGGAATCGTCGCGATGCTCGGCGTCTCCCGCCTCGACTACCGTTGGCTGCGTCTCATCTCAGTCCCGCTGTTCCTGGGGGCAGTCGTGCTCCTGGTCATCGTTCTTGGTGGGCCGATGGGGCCCATCGTGCCCAGGGAGGTCGGTGGGTCCGCCCGTTGGCTGAGCGTGTTCGGCACGTTCTCGTTCCACCCGGCCGAGATCGCCAAGCTGGCGCTGGTCATCTATCTTGCCCACTGGATGGCACGTCGCGGCAGCGACGTCGGGGGCATGTTCACGGGCACCCTGCCGTTCCTGTGCATCGCGGGCTGCGTCATCGCGCTCGTCGCGCTCGAGCCGGACCTGGGTACGACCGGCGTCATCACGCTGACCGCCTTCACGAGGTTCTTCATCGCCGGCGCCAGCCTGTGGCAGTTGGCCGCGCTGGTCCCTCTGGGCACGGCCGCGGTCTGGGTGTACATCAACGCTTCGAGCTACCAGTTCGACCGCTGGACGGCGTTCTTCGATCCCTGGGCGACGGCGGCCGGTGCCGGCTACCAGACCGTCCAGGGGCTCATGGCGCTCGGCCTCGGCGGCACTCTGGGGCAGGGTCTTGGCCACAGCCGCCAGCCTGGAGGGCTGCCGCTGCCCAATGCCGACAACGACTTCGTGTTCGCGATGGTGGGCCAGGAGTTGGGCTTCGTCGGTGCATCGCTGGTCGTGGGCCTGTTCCTGTTCCTGGCCTGGCGGGGCATGCGCATCGGACTGCGATCGCCGGATACCTTCGGCGCGTTGCTCGCCTTCGGCATCAGCGCCTGGCTCACCTTCCAGGCGCTCATCAACATCGGGGTCGTGGTCCACCTGCTGCCCCTGACCGGGATCACGCTGCCGTTCGTGAGCTCCGGCAACTCCTCGTTGCTGGTCAGCTTCGCCGCGGTCGGTATCCTCCTGTCGATCTCCCGGGAGTCCCAGACACAGCCACGAGGTAGGAGCGACGATGCGGATCCTGGTCGCGGCCGGAGGCACAGGTGGGCACATCTACCCGGCACTCGCGGTCCTGCGATCACTGGCGCGAAGCCGGTCGGACCTTGAGGTCCGGTGGCTGGGGGGCCGACGAGGCCTGGAATCGGAGATGGTGCCCCGCGCGGGCTACCGGTTCGACCGTCTGTGGCTGCGGACGCTCCGGACGGTCGATCTCTCTCGCGCGACCATCATGGATCCCGTCCGCCTCGCGACGTCCGTGCCCCAGGCCGTGGCCATCCTGCGCCACTGGCGACCCGATGTCATCTACACCACGGGCGGCTACATCGCCATCCCGGTGCTGACGGCGGCATCGGCACTGCGCGTGCCATCCCTGCTGTGGGAGGGCAACCTGATGGCCGGCCGCAGCGTCCGGGCGACCGCACGGCTGGCGTCCGCCATCGCGGTCACGTTCCCGGAGACCGCTCGGACCCTGGCCCGAGACGCCTACGTCACCGGCACCCCGATCCGGGAGCTCGTGCCCGGGGAGCGAACCGCCGCACGCACACGCCTGGGGCTCGACCCGGACGGCTCGGTCCTGCTGGTGTTCGGTGGCTCGCAGGCCGTGCTGCGCTTCAACCGCGCGGTGGCCGATGCCCTGCCGTCGCTGCTGGCCACCGCATCGCTCATCCACGTCACCGGCGGAACGGGCATCGAGGCGGCGCTGGCTGGGCGCGCCGCGCTGCCCGCCGCGCTGCAGGCCCGCTACCGGCCGTACCCGTTCCTGGGCGACGAGATGGCCGATGCCCTCGTGGCGGCAGACCTGCTGGTGGGCCGCGCGGGCTCGTCGACCCTCGCCGAGGCGACCGCCATCGGCCTGCCCGTGATCGTGGTGCCCTATCCCCATGCCGCCGGCCACCAGGAGGCCAACGCGCGCGACATGGTGGCGGCGGGGGCAGCGCGCCTGGTGCCCGATGCCGCATTCGATGCGGCCGCGTTGGTGGAGGTCGCGGCGTTGCTCGCCGACTCGCCGGCACTCGACCGGATGCGGGTCGCGAGCCGGGCGCTTGGCCGGCCCGGCGCCGCGCGGGTCACCGGCGAGCTGCTGCTCGCCCTGGGGGAGCATCGGACGTTGCCGACGCCCGCCGACGTGGCCCGTGCCGCCAGGGGGCAAGCGTGACCGAGGACGCGGGCGCTCGACGGCTGTCGGAGAAGGACGCGGGCGGCCGACGGCTGTCGGAGGGGGACGCCCTCCGACTCGGCACCGACATCCAGCGGCGCCTCGGTGTCAAGACGTCCCGACAGGAGCCACTCGGGCGCTTCACCACGATGCGCGTCGGGGGTCCGGCGGACCTGTTCGCGGAGGTCCGCAACCTGTTCGAACTGCGGGCGATCGTCCGCTTCGCCCGGGCTCGCGAACTGCCCCTGACCCTGCTCGGCCGCGGCTCGGACCTCGTCATCAGCGACACGGGGATCGGCGGCCTGGTGGTCAAGAGCAGCCCACAGCAGTTCCGCGTCGACGGGGACCTGCTCATCGCCGATGCCGGCCTGCCGATGGCCAAGGCGGCGACCATCGCCAAGGACGCCGGACTCTCGGGCCTGGAGTTCGGCCTCGCCATCCCGGGCACGGTCGGCGGCGCGGTCTGGGCCAATGCCGGTGCCCACGGATCGGAGATCGCGGGCGTGCTGGTGAATGCCGGGGTCATCGGCACGGACGGAACGGAGACCGTCCTCGATGACGCGGCACTTGGCCTGGCCTACCGGGAGAGCGTCCTCAAGCACTCGCCCGAGGGTCGCCCCGACGTGGTCACGCAGGCGACCTTCCGGCTGGTGCCCGAGGAGCCGGCGGTCATCACGGCGCGCCTCGACGATATCCGCCGCTGGCGCCAGGCCCACCAGCCCTTGGGCATGCCCTCGGCCGGCAGCACGTTCCGCAATCCAGCAGGTGATTCCGCGGGCCGCATCATCGAGTCGCTGGGGCTCAAGGGCAGCCGCGAGGGCGGCGCGTCAGTGAGCGAGAAGCACGCCAACTTCCTGGTCAACGACCAGCGCGGCACGGCGTCCGACGTGCGCAGGCTGGGCGACCGGATCCGGACGCTCGTCCAGGACGAGACGGGCATCGACCTGGGCTATGAGGTCGTCTTCGCTGGCGACTGGTCGGGATGGCCGGACAGGTGACCAGCGCGGTCGGTCGTTCGTCGCTGCCGGCAACACCCATCGCGATCGTGCTCGGTGGCCCGTCAGCGGAGCATGACGTGTCGCTCGTCTCGGGCCGCGCCATCGCGGCGGCGCTCGCCGAGCGCGGTCACCCCGTGACATCCTGGCTGGTCGACCTGGACGGCCAGTGGTGGCTGCTGCCGGCATCGGCCATGGATCCCATGATCCCGGCAGTGGCCTATGACGGTCCGGCGGCACTGGGAGCCGCAGGTCCGCTGGGTGCCGCGGCCGCACTGGATGCACTGCGGGCGATGGTCCCGCGACCCGTGGTGTTTCCCGCGTTGCACGGGCCGTTCGGGGAGGACGGCACCATC
>JBBSOS010000311.1:0-3643 GCA_038259505.1 Candidatus Limnocylindrales bacterium
ATGCTACCCGCCTGACATCGTCGACCGGATGCGATCCGACCACAGAGGTCCCGGCTTGTACTGGTACCACTGGTCGCTGCCAGCCAGACCGACCGTGCGCCAGTGTCTTTCCAGCACGACCGGTGCTTGCTCGCACCACCCGCAGCATGCGGTCAGAGTCTGTCGAGGGAGGGAGAGTGGCTTGAGGGTCTTGGTCACCGGGGCGGCCGGGTTCATCAACGGATACCTGATCCCGGAGCTGCTCGAGGCGGGCCACACGGTCGTCGGCGTCGACGACTTCAGCAAGTACGGGCCCGTCACCCGCAGCTACGACACGCACCCCCGGTACACCTTCGTCGAGGGCGACGCCAAGGACGAACGGCTGATGACCGAGTTGGCCGGGGGGTGCGACCAGGTGGTCGCCGCGGCGGCGATGATCGGCGGTATCAGCTACTTCCACCACTTTGCGTTCGACCTCCTCGCGGAGAACGAGCGGATCCTGGCGTCAACCTTCCGCGCGGCCATCACGGCCCACACGCAGGGGTCGCTCGAGCGCATCGTGGTCGTCTCCTCATCGATGGTCTACGAGTCGACGACCGTATTCCCGACGCCCGAGGGAGCGCAGCTCACGAGCCCGCCGCCGATCTCCACGTACGGGTTCCAGAAGCTCGCGTCGGAATTCTTCGCCAAGGGCGCCTGGGAGCAGTACCAGTTGCCGTACACCATCGTGCGACCGTTCAACTGCGTGGGTATCGGCGAGCGCCGAGCTCTGGGGGATTCCGAGGTCATGTCCGGCAACGTCAAGCTGGCCATGAGCCACGTGGTGCCCGATCTCGTGCTCAAGGTGCTCAAGGAGCAGGATCCGCTCCACATCCTGGGTGATGGCAGCCAGGTCCGCCACTACACCTACGGCGGTGACCTGGCCCGGGGGATCCGCCTCGCGATGGAGTCCCCACGAGCCATCAACGAGGACTTCAACCTCTCGACCGCCCGCAGCACCACCGTCCTGGAGCTCGCCGAGGCCATCTGGCTCAAGCTCGGCAGACGGACACCGTTCCGGTACGTCTCGGACCCGCCGTTCGATCACGATGTGCAACGGCGCGTGCCCGACGTGTACAAGGCCTGCGACATCCTCGGCTTCGAGGCGACCAGCACGCTCGACTCGATGCTCGACGAGGTCATCCCCTGGATCCGGTCCGAGATGGAGGCCGGGCGCATCTGATGGCCGCCACTTCCGCGATGGACGCCGCATCCGCGACGGACGCCACGTCCGCGATGGACGCCACGTCCACCAGCATCTGGAGCGGCGACGAGCACCGCATCCGCGGCCTGCGCATCGTCGGTCTGGCCATCAGCGCGATCGCCCTGGCCATCGTGCTCGGGTCGATGGATATGGCTGCCGCGACCCGCCTGATCTTGGGGGCGCACGTGTCGTTCGTCGTGCTGGCACTCGGTCTGCTGGTCGTTCAGTTGGTCGTGCGTGCCGAACGCTGGCGGATCCTGCTCCCCCGTCGGTCCGACGCGCGCCCGGTGCGGATGCGCGTCGCGATCCCCGCACTCCTGGCCGGCTACCTCGGCAACGCCGTGCTGCCCGCCCGGCTGGGTGAGCCCATCCGGGCTGCCATCGTGGCTCGTCGCGAGCGACTCGACTTCCTGGAGTGCTTTGGTGCGACGGTCACCGAGCGCGTGGCCGACACGGCGACGCTGGCCGTGGTCGTCTTCGTGGCTGCCGTGAGCCTCGGCACCACGATCTCGATCCTGGCCATCACCGGGGTCGCTGCGGCGGCGGGACTGGTCATCCTTGGCCTGTTGGTGACCGTGGGCCTCACGCGGGTCACGCTGACCGTGACGCGCACGCTCCACGCCTGGGCAAGTTCGCCGCGTGTCGATGCCATCGCCGACAGGGTGGTGGTATTCGCAGAAGGTGTGGATCGGGGCCGCGCGCCCCGTCGCCTGCTCGCGGTCGCCGGGCTGAGCTGTCTCTGCTGGGGGTTGGACGCGCTGGTGTTCTGGCTCGTCGCCCAGGCGCTCGACGTCCAGATGAGCGTGCCCGCCGCGGTGCTCATCGCCGGCATGACCGTGCTGGTCACCGCCATCCCCGCGGCGCCGGGCTACGTCGGCACATATGAGCTCGCCGCGACGAGCACGGCGACGGCCCTGGGCGTGCCGGGTGCCGAGGCACTGGCGGTCGCCGTCCTGGCCCACATCCTCACCACCGTGCCGCTCGCCCTTGCAGGCGGGCTCGCACTGGCGATATCAGGTGCCCACTGGCCACGGCGAGCCGGTGGGCCGCGGTGGCCCGATGTCGCCGCACCCATGTCGTCGACACAGATGGATGTGGCGGGACCCCGATGAGCGTCATGATCAAGGACGAGCGCAAGCAGTCCAGACCCGTGCACCCCGAGCCGGCTGTGGCGCCCTACGACGTGGTGGTCGTGGGTGGCGGCGGCCATGTGGGCCTGCCCCTGTCGCTCAAGCTCGCCGAGTCGGGCCTGCGCGTGGCGATCTTCGACATCGCGGAGCGGACCGTCACGTCCATCCTCGACGGTCGGATGCCGTTCCAGGAGACGGGAGCCGAGGACCTCCTCCGGCGGATGCTGCCGACCGGCCGCCTGAGCGCGTCGACCGATCCGAACGTCCTGCGCGGTGTGCCCATCGTCGTGGTCGTCATCGGCACGCCAATCGACGAGTTCTTCAACCCGTCGATGGCCATCTTCGACCAGGCAGTCGACCAGTTGGCACCCTACCTCACAGATGGCGCGCTCGTGGTGCTGCGCAGCACGGTCTATCCCGGCACTGCCGCGCACGTCCGTCGGGCGCTCGCGGCGCGCGGTCGCAGGGTCGACATCGTGTTCTGCCCGGAGCGCATCGCCGAGGGCAAGGCCCTCGAGGAACTTGGTGGCCTGCCCCAGATCGTGGGTGCCGACGACGACGAGGCGCACGACCGGGCGGCGGCCCTGTTCCACCAGCTGGGCGCCTCGACCGTTCGGGCCACGACCACGGAGGCGGAGTTCGCGACGTTGTTCACGAACACCTGGCGGTACATGAAGTTCGCGGTCGCCAACCAGTTCTTCATGATCGCCCACGCCGCAGGGCTGGACTACAACCGGGTCCTCGATGCCATCCGACGGGACTACCCCCGGGCGCTTGACCTGCCGAGCCCCGGCTTCGCGGCCGGCCCCTGCCTGCTCAAGGACACGATGCAGCTCGCGGCGTTCACGAGCGACCACTTCCCCATGGGCCAGTCCGCGATGCAGATCAACGAAGGGCTGCCGGCGTACCTCGTGTCGGCCATGACCAGACGGTTCGGCGACCTGACGGGCCGCACGGTGGGGATCCTCGGCATGGCCTTCAAGGCGGACTCGGACGACTCGCGGGCATCGCTCAGCTACAAGCTGCGCAAGCTGCTTGCCTGGACCGGCGCCGAGGTGCTCACCACCGACCCGTATGTCCACGATGACCACCTGTCGCCGCTCGACGAGGTGATGGCCCGGAGCGACATCCTCGTGGTCGGCGCCGCCCACTCGATCTACCGCGACCTGGACCTGACGGGCCGGGACGTGGTGGACATCTGGGGCATCACCGACCAGGGGATCGTGGTGTGACCGGCAGGGCCATCGATGAAGCGGCCATCTATGCCGAGCGGTTCAGCGCCGCGGACCTG
>JBBSOS010000312.1:0-3633 GCA_038259505.1 Candidatus Limnocylindrales bacterium
CGCACGCACGAACGAGTCGGCAACTACCGTGCCCGACCCTTCCGATCGGGATGACGAGGCTCCACCCGACGACCAACCCGCGGGCGACCGGAAACCCACAAGGACCACCACTGGCTTCGACTACGAGGCTGACGGCCCGGACGAGCCGGCACAGCAGCCCGAACGCTGAGGGACCCGCACTGCTGTAGCCAGCCGAGCCGGCCGGTCGGTCGATGATGGATGGGACGCCGCGATCCGGCCGCCGCTTCATGCCGTTGACAACGCACCTGAGCCCCGGTATCGTCCAGCGCGGAATGACACAGCACTTCTGGTTTTACGCCTAGCGGGTACGAAGGCCGCCGAGCAACGCTCGGCAGCAGAGGCAGTCGTGCCCGCAGACGCAGGAGCCGCAAGGCCCCTGCGTTTTTGTTTTCCCAAGCGCAGGTCAGGGCGGTGAGCAGGATGATCGTGGTGATGCGGACGGGAGCCGATCCGGCGCTCGTGGCAGAGGTCAAACGGACCATCGAGGCGGAAGGTCTCGAGGCATACGTCATGCTCGGAGAGGAACGCACGGTGATCGGTGTCGTGGGCGCCGGCGTTGAGCGTGTCGAGCACGTGGTCTCGATGCCGGGCGTGGAACAGGTCATGCGGGTGACCAAGCCCTACAAGCTGGCCAGCAACGAACACCACCCCGATCGGACCCGCGTCCGCGTCCGGGACGTGGTCATCGGTGCGGGCGCGCCCATCGCGGTCATGGCCGGGCCCTGCGCCGTCGAGTCCCGCGAGCAACTGACAGCCACGGCGCGATGGGTGAAGCGGGAGGGGGCGAGCATCCTGCGCGGCGGCGCCTTCAAGCCCCGCAGCTCCCCGTACGCCTTCCAGGGCATGGAGGTCGATGGACTCAAGCTGCTCGCCGACGTCCGCGACGAGGTCGGCCTGCCCATCGTGACCGAGGTCACCAACCCGACCGACGTGCCGGTCTTTGAGCAGTACGTGGACATGCTCCAGGTGGGCGCCCGGAACATGCAGAACTTCGTGCTGCTCAAGGCCGTGGGTCGGAGCCGGCTGCCAGTGCTGCTGAAGCGCGGCCTGTCGGCGACCATCGAGGAGTGGCTGATGGCGGCCGAGTACATCCTCGCCGCGGGCAACCCCAACGTGGTCATGTGCGAGCGGGGCATCCGCAGCTTCGATCCGTCGACGCGCAACACCCTGGACCTCGCAGCGGTGCCGGTGCTCCGCGAGCGGACCCACCTGCCGGTCATCGTCGACCCGTCCCACGCCACCGGACACCGCTCGCTGGTTCGGCCGATGGCCCTGGCCGGCGCCGCGGCTGGTGCGGACGGCCTCATCATCGAGGTCCATCCCGATCCGCCACGAGCGCGTTCGGACTCCGAGCAATCGCTCTCGTTCCCCGAGTTCGGGGACCTCATGGACGACCTCCGGCGCTTCGAGTACCTGCGGCAACCGGCGGCGGCCTCGATCACGGCCCAGGCGATCATGCCCGGGGACCTCGCCCGGCTCCGCGGTCGCATCGACGACGTCGACGCCCGGCTCGCGGCCCTCGTGGAGGAGCGAGCACAGCTCTCGGTCGCCGTCCAGCAGACGCGCTCCGAGGGTGATCATGGTCACGATGTGGGACGTGAGCGCGCGCTCCTGGAGCGTGCCGCGGCGTCCGATGGCAGCGTCCTGACCTCGGACGAGCGGGAGCAGGTCTATGGCGCCATCATCCGGGCCGCCCGATCCGCGCAACGACGGCAGGCCGCTGCGGACGCTGCGGCCCAGGCGGACCTGGTCGCCCAGGGAGGCGAGCAGGAGCACGTCCGCGCCGCAGGCTCCGTGGCGTGACCGAAGAAGGCGCTCACATCCCAGATACACCGGCGGATTCGCCGTCTCCCGCATCGGTGGGCACTCCGGCGGACGTTCCGGCCCCCGCATCGGTGGGCACTCCGGCGGACGTTCCGGCCCCCGCATCGGCGGGCACTTTCTCGCCCGCGTCGGTGGGCACTCCCTCGCCCGCTCGGATCCGTCCCGCGGAGCGGATCCGGGGCGAGATCAGGCTTCCCGGCGACAAGTCGATCGCACATCGCGCGCTCCTGTTCGACGCGCTCGGCGAAGGAGAAGCGAATGTGCGCATCCCCTCCCCAGGTGGCGACGTGCGGAGCACGGCAGCCGTCCTGGCCGCCCTCGGCGCGATCCTTGACGAGGCGCAGGAGGCTGACGGGCTCGTGCGCTACCGGGTGCGCGGCGGCGGCACGGCCGATGCAGCCTGCCTGCCCGGCGGCGGCGGCGAGTTGCTCGACCATGGCAACGCCGGTACCAGCATGCGGCTCGTGATGGGCGCGCTCGCGGGTCGGACGGCGACGGCGCGACAGGTCGGCGACAGGTCGCTGTCGTCGCGACCCATGGAACGCGTGGCGGTGCCACTGCGACAGATGGGTGCCACGGTATCGACCGTGGAAGGCCATGCTCCGGTCACCATCCGGGGCGGCCGACCCCTTCGGGCGCTCCGTCACGATCTGCCGGTCGCGAGCGCCCAGGTCCTGGGCGCCATCACCCTCGCCGCCCTCGCCGCAGATGGCCGGACGACCATCGTGACGCCAGGCCCCACACGGGACCACACCGAGCGGATGCTGGCCTGGCTCGGCGTCCCCATCCACCGGGACGGGTCCGCGACGACTATCGACGGGCCCTCCGGCTTCCGTGCGCGAAACATCGATGTCCCGGGCGATATCTCGTCTGCCGCGTTCTGGCTGGCAGCGGCGGCCATCCATCCCGATGCCCAGTTGCGCGTCCGGGACGTGGGCCTCAACCCCAGCCGGACCGCCGTCATCGATGTGCTGCGCGAGATGGGCGCCGACATCAGCGTGGTCGGACGCGACCCGACCGGGCCCGAGCCGACAGGTGACCTGGTGGTCCGCGGCGGCGCCACCATCCGGGGTATCCACATCGAGGGTGCCCGGGTGGCCGACCTCATCGACGAGCTGCCGCTGCTGGCCATCGTCATGGCTGCCGCCGAGGGCCCGTCCGAGTTGCGGGATGCGGGCGAGCTGCGGCACAAGGAATCGGACCGCATCGCGCTCGTGGTCGACGGGTTGCAGGCGATCGGGGTCGATGCGGAGGAGCTCCACGACGGTTGGCGGGTGACCCCGCGCGCGCAGCGTCCCGGGCACCCAGGGCACGAAGCACGACCCATCGATGCGCCGATCGTGACCGGGGGCGACCACCGCATCGCGCTGGCCTTCGCGATCGCGGCCGTGGCCGGTGTCGCGGATGGGGTGATCATCGACGACGATGCATGCGCTGATGTCTCGTACCCCACGTTCTGGTCCGACCTGGCCCAGTTGACGGGCTCTGGGCGGGCATCCGCAGGAGGCACCCGGTGAACCGGCTCCGATTGCTCACGGCGGGCGAATCCCATGGCCCGGGGATGAGCGGCATCCTCGATGGCCTGCCGGCCGGCCTGCGCGTGTCGACTCGCGAGGTCGACCGTGACCTCGCCCGTCGCCAGCACGGCTATGGCAGCGGACGGCGGCTGCGCATCGAGCGCGACCGGGTCGCGTGGAGCGCAGGCCTGCGATTCGGGCGCACGCTTGGCTCGCCGCTCGCGTTCAGCGTCGCGAACCTCGACTGGAAGAGCTGGACCGAGCGGATGTC
>JBBSOS010000313.1:0-3595 GCA_038259505.1 Candidatus Limnocylindrales bacterium
GGCGGGTGGGCATCCAGCACCCCACTGTCCGCGACCGGGTCGCGGGCGTGGTCTGTGGCACGGACCTCGCGATCGCGACGTCCGGCAGCTACGAGCGGGGCGAGCACATCCTTGATGCCCGCTCCGGAGCTGCGCCGACGGACGTGGTGAGCGTGACCGTGGTCGGGCCGACGCTGTGCCGTGCCGACACCTACGCGACAGCAGCGTTCGCCATGGGCACCGCCGGGATCGCGTGGCTGGCGGGCATCCCCGAACACTCGGGCTGCGCCATCACCACCGATGGGCAGATGATCTGGGACCCCGGCTTCGACCGCTACCTGGAGAGTCAGGCGCTCCGGTGACCGGGGCTCGGTCAGCGCCGCTCGGGGACCGGTATGCTCGCGAAACACCATGCCTGATGTCAGTATCTCTGCCTCTGCCTCTGCCTCTGCTCCTGCCCGCGACCGCGTCCTGACCCTGCTCATCAGCGCGCGCGACAGGCCCGGCCTCGTGGCAGGTGTCGCGGGCACGCTCTATGAGCACGCCGCGAACATCCTCGAGGCGGACCAGCACGACGACCCCGGCACGGGCATGTTCTTCCAGCGCATCCGCTTCGAGATCGGCTCGGCGCACGTGGCGCCGCTGACCGACGACCTGGGCGGCGTGGGCCGCCGGCTCGGCCTCGACTGGTCGATGCGTGATCGTGGGCACCTGCGCAACCTCGCCATCCTGGTCTCGCGCGAGGATCACTGCCTCTACGACCTGCTGGTGCGCCACCGCTCCGGGGAACTGCCCTGCGACATCCGGCTCGTCATCAGCAACCACGAGACCCTCGCGCCGGTGGCAGCCCAATTCGGGATCCCGTTCCGCCTGGTCCCGGTCACCGCAGCGGCCATCCCCCAAGCAGAGGAAGTGCTCCAGGGACTCCTGGTCGCTGCGGATGTCGATCTCATCGTGCTTGCCCGCTACATGCGCATCCTCTCGGGCGGGTTCGTGGAGCGCTGGCGTGACCGGGCCATCAACATCCACCACTCGTTCCTGCCAGCCTTCGTGGGCGCGCGACCCTATCACCAGGCACACGATCGGGGCGTCAAGCTCATCGGTGCCACCGCCCACTATGTGACCACCGTGCTCGATGACGGGCCGATCATCGACCAGGACGTCAGTCGGGCATCCCACCGCGACTCCGTGGAGGACCTCATCCGGCGCGGCCGGGACGTGGAACGATCGGTCCTGGCGCGCGCCGTGCGCTGGCATCTCGAGGACCGCGTCCTGGTCCAGGGCAACCGCACCGTGGTCTTCCGCTGAACGTCATCCGACCCGGATGATGCAAGCTACCGACGAGGGCAGGCTACACTTGGCGCATTCGGCCACCAACGGAGGGATCGGGATGCTGCAGCGCTTCTTCGGGGTCAGTGTCGGCGCCATCGTCACGTTCCTGCTGCTGGTGGTGTTCGACGGCGGCAAGCGATTCTTCGGTGGTGACGCCAACCAGGCATACCTGTGGGCTGCCATCATCGGCGCCATCGCGTCCTTCTTCTGGCCCATCGTCATCGGCTGGTTCCTCGTCCGCCGCAGCAGGGCGCGCCGGACCAATCAGATCGACGATGAGGTGGCACGTCAACTCGCCGAGCAGAACAAGTAGCGGCGGCGGTCCGACGATCGCGGCGGAGCAGACGAGCTGCCGCTCCGAGCGCGTCGCCTCCCGGGTTACCTCGGGACGGCGACCACGGGCGGCGCCACCACACTCCGGCTGACCGCGTCACCACCGGCCCGCTTCACCTCGTACATCGCCGCGTCCGCGGTCCGCAGCAGCCTGGTGGCGGTGCGGCCGTCATCGGGGTAGACGGCCAGCCCCGCGCTGCAGGCCAAGATACCTTCGCTGCCGTCAGCGAGCTGGTGTCGTTGGCCGCGCACACCCGCCACGACCCGTTCCGCGACGAGCTGTGCGGCGGCCAGGTCGGTGTCCGGCATGAGCACCACGAACTCATCGCCGCCATAGCGCGCGACGATGTCGTTGGCACGCACGGCGAGACGCAGGCCAGCCGCGACATTGCGCAAGACACGGTCGCCATCCGCGTGGCCGTGCTTGTCGTTGATGACCTTGAATCCGTCCAGATCGATCATCAGGACACTGAGCGGCGAGCGTGATCGGGCGCTCCGCGCGACCTCCTGGGTCAGACGCTCCTGCAGATAGCGGTGATTGTTGACGCCTGTGACCTGATCCATGTCGGCGGCAGCCCGGAGGTGTCGTAAAGACTGCACGTTCTGGAGCGCCACCGCAGCCTGGCCGGCCATCGTCCGGTACACACCGATCTGTTGATCGTCGAAGCTTCGGGCATCCGTCGAGCGGAACAGCTCGAGGATGCCGATCGTCCGGCCAGCGGCGGTCAGGGGCAGGAGCAGCAGTTGCGTGGCGCCGGCACAGCGGAGCCGCGCTGTCTCGGCGACCGAACCCCCGCTCCGGTCGCAGCGCACGACCTGGGGCTCGCCATCAAGCAGCACCCGGCGGGTCAGCGGGAACCGGGCCATATCCCCGCGGGGTGCGGGCTGCCCGCCGTCCAGCCGCCCGACCCAACTGAGCATCTCGAGCGTCGCCGTCTGTTCGTCCCATCGCGAGACCGCGCACGCGTCCGCGCCCGAGGTCCGGAGCAGGACCCCCGCGACGAGGTTGGCGAGTTCGCCCTCGTCCTGTTGGCCCGATCCGGCTTCGCTGATCTCGAGCAGTGCCCCGAGCTCCTGGACCAGTCGATCCCGGCTGGCCAGCGAACGGGCATTCTCCAGCGCGACGGCCGCCTGGTCGGCCAGCACATGGACGAGTCGCAGCTCGTCATCACCGAAGCCATCCACGCCCTCGCGTGACAGGACGATGGCGCCGCGTGGGAGCCCTTCGTATCGGAGGGGCACGAGGAGCATGCCCTCCACGATGAGTGGCGTACCCGGGACGGGGACCGCCCTGGGATGGCGCGATGCGTCGGGCACGATGATGCCCTGCCCCTGGGCCACCACCCAGCCCGTGATGCCCTCCCCGACCCGGAGCCGCAGGCTCTCGGCGGTCTCGCCCTCGTAGTTCGGGGAGTGGTGGCTGAACGCGATCGCGTCGAGGGTCTCGCCGTCCTGCCCCAGGACATACACCCGGGCGTTGTCGTAGGGCACGACCTGGCGGGTCTCGGCGCAGATGGCCGCCCCGATCTCGGCCGCGGTCGAGAGCCGGGTGAGCTGGGCCGCGATGCTCTGGACCGCCTGGAGCTGACGGCTCCAGATCGAGGCTGGGCCAGGACCCGCAGGGCCGGCCACCCGACCGGTCAGCAATGCGGCGATCTGCCGGGCATACAGGCGAGCGAGCGCCCGGTCGGCGGAGCTGAAGGCCTCATCGTGGCTGCGGCCGAGGGCGAGGATGCCCATCCTGCCATCGGGGATGACCACGAGGGTCCGGCTGCCGATGTCGTCGGGTTCGGCGCTGCCGCTCCCGCCCACTCCACGAGTGGTGTCGTGGCCGCGCAACGAGCCGCGCGTCAGGAGCCGTCCGAGCCACGATGCAGGCCGCCCGCGGACGGGTTCGGTCCGCGTCCACGCCACGAGCCCGAGTTCGTCCTCGCTGTCGGCAAGGAACAAC
>JBBSOS010000314.1:0-3591 GCA_038259505.1 Candidatus Limnocylindrales bacterium
CGTCCGCGATCCCGATGACGTCCATGAGCCGATCACCTCCATGCTGACCCTCGAGAACACCCATGCCCTGTCGATGGGTCAGCCCCTCTCGCCGGACTACATGGCGTCGGTGGCGGAAGTCGCCCGCGACATCGGCGTGCCGCTGTTCATCGATGGGGCGCGGCTGTTCCCGCGCCGTCCGCGGGCAGGCCTACGGCGCCTCGAGCAGCTCGTTGTCGATGAGCCGGGTCGAACCGAAGTCGACGGCCAGCGACAGCAGCGCCTGGCGGTCGACGACATCCAGCTCGCGGAGGGTCGCGCCGTCCGCGACCGAGACGTAGTCCACGTGTGCGGCCGGTTGGGTGGCCAGCGCCGCACGCATCACGTTCCGGAGCGCGTCGCCGGAGCGTTCACCCTGCACCCACTGGCCACGGGCCTCCTGGAGTGCCTGGTGCAGGACCGGCGCCGCGACTCGTTCGGCCGCTGTCAGGTGGACGTTCCGGGAAGACAGCGCCAGACCGTCGGGCTCGCGGACCGTGGGACAGGCGACGACCTGCGTGGGCAGCGCCAGGTCGAGTGCCATGCGCCTGATGACCATGACCTGCTGCGCGTCCTTCTGGCCGAAATAGGCGTGCTCCGCGCCGATGAGCCCGAAGAGGATGGCCACGACGGTCGCGACGCCGTCGAAATGGCCGGGACGGGCGGCTCCTTCCAGGGGCCGCGAGATGGCACCCACCGACACGATGGTGTCGAAGCCTGCCGGGTAGACCTCATCGACCGGTGGCGCCCAGACGAGGTCCACGAGTTCGTCCTCGCAGATGCCCACATCGCGTGACTCGCTGCGCGGGTACTGGGCGAGATCGGCCGGGTCCCCGAACTGGCGGGGGTTCACGAAGATGGTGGCGACCGTGGTCGCATCCAGGGCTCGCGCGCGGCGGAACAGCGAGCGGTGGCCATCGTGGAGCCAGCCCATCGTGGGCACCAGGCCGACTGGTCGAGATGCTTTCGCGAGGGCCTCCCGGAGCTCGGCTCGGGTGTGCAGGACAGCGGTCATCGGAGGACGTGGGACATGACGCGGATCGCGGGGAGCTACAGGTCGCGGTCGAGCGGGATGGACAGCAGTCCGGTGTCGCTGGCGCGATCGAGCGTCCCGATACCGAGCGTGTCTGCGAGGACGGCATCGTCCATGCGGGTCGTCTGCTCGACCCCCGGGAAGTCGCCCGAGGTGACGTCCGCGGCGTACTCGCGTGCTGCCGTCGCGATGATCTCGCGCAGGTGCGCATAGGGGCGTGCATGACGGGGGATGAATGACCCGATGCCCAACAGGTCGGTGATCACCTGGACCTGCCCGGAACAATGCACCCCGGCCCCGATGCCGATGGTGGGGACGTGCAGGCGTTCCGTGATGGCGCCGGCCAGCTGGTCGGGGATCAGCTCCAGCACGACCGCGAACGCGCCTGCTTCCTGGACTGCCAGCGCATCAGCGAGCATCGAGCGCGCCTGGTCCCGGTCCTTGCCCTGGACCCGCGTCTTGCCGCCCATCCCGTACTTGGCCTGTGGCGTCCAGCCGATGTGGCCCATGACCGGGATGCCCGCACGGGTGAGGGTCTCGATGATGCGTCCGCTGCGTACGCCACCCTCGACCTTCACGGCACCCGTCCCTGCATCGCGCATGAACCGGCCCGCGGTGTCGAGGGCCTCGTCGACCGTGGCGTACGTCAGGAAGGGCATGTCGCCCACGATGAGCGACCGCCTGGTGCCCCGAACCACCGCCCGAGTGTGATGGAGCATCTCGTCGATGGTCACCCGCACCGTCGATTCGTAGCCCAGCATCACCTCGGCGAGCGAATCACCGACGAGGATCATCGGGATGCCCGCCTCATCCACGATCTGGGCGGTCGGATAGTCGTATGCCGTGAGCATGGGGATGCGCTGTCCGTCCGCATACATCCGTGCGATGTCGGCGACCGTCAGGCGGCGCTCGGGCGTGGTGGCACTCATGGGCACGATGATGCACCCCCGGCACCCGATCCGTCCCGCGGGCGGCGCCCCGTCTGACCGAAGCGGGCCGCGGGCGCACCGACCGCGGCTACCGCCAGGCCCACGATTTGCGCTATCGCCCGGCCCGCATGCCCACGATCCGGTCCAGCAGTCGATGGGCGACCTGGGACTTGCTCAGCTGGGGCCACGGTTCCGGCACCGCGTCCGGCGCGATGATGGTCACCCGGTTGGTATCGGTGCCGAAGCCAGACCCTGGCTCCGAGACGTCGTTCGCGACCAGCAGGTCCACACCCTTGCGCGCAGCCTTGTCAGGCGCGCGATCGAGTGACCCGGTCTCGGCGGCGAAGCCGACCACGATCGTTCGTGCCACCCGGCAGTCCGCCCGGCCCGGCCCGGCACGAACCGCCGCCGCCGCCTCGGCGAGGATGTCCTCGGTGGGCTCCAGCTCCAGGGCGAGGCCGGCCTCCCGGCCGAGCTTGGTCGTCGCTTCGACCATGGGACGGAAATCGGCGACCGCAGCGGCCATGATCAGCACGTCTGCGCCCGGCAGCGCCGCCAGCACGGCCTCCCGCATCCGCGCGGTCGTGGGCGCATCGATGAGCGTGGCGGTCTCCGGCAGTGGCACGGAGGTCATGCCGTGCACCAGCGTCACCTGTGCCCCGCGCGCCAGCGCGGCGTCCGCGATGGCCACGCCCATACGCCCGGTGGACCGATTGCCGATGAACCGAACCGGATCGATGGGTTCCGCAGTCCCGCCGGCCGTGACCAGCACGTGCCAGCCGGCAAGATCCTGCGGGTGCTCCGATACGGACGCAGGCGGCCACGTGGCGCGATCAGGCGCCCGGAGCTGACGGTCACCGATGGCCTCGACCACGGCCTCGATCAGCACAGATGGCTCCGCGAGCCGTCCCTGGCCGACGCTGCCGGATGCCAGCGGGCCGAACTCGGGCTCCGCGATCCGATAGCCGAAGCCGGCCAGCGTCGCGGCATTGGCACGGGTCGCCGGGTGGGCATACATCTCGCCGTCCATGGCCGGTGCCACGACCACGGGCGCCAGCGTGGCCAGGCAGGTGGCCGTGACCACATCGTCCGACAGGCCGTTGGCCATCGCCGCCATCCAGCGGGCCGTTGCCGGTGCGACCAGGATCGCGTCCGCGGAGTCGGCGGCCACGATGTGCCCGATGCGTCGGTCGGGCAGCAGCTCCAGCGCATCGAGCATCACCCGTCGTCGGCTCAGCGTCTCGAGCGTCAGGGGACCGATGAAGGCCGTCGCGGTGTGGGTCATGAGCACCTGGACCTCGGCACCCGCGGCCATCAGCAGCCGGACCAGCTCCGCCGCCTTGTACGCCGCGATCGAGCCGGTGACACCCAGCACCACCAGCCGGCCCGCGAGGGGACCCACCGCGCCACCTGCGGTCGATGGAGCCGTCACGACGTCGCCACGCATCGGGTCGCGAGCATGTCCAGGCCCCGCAACAGGAGATCCGGGTCCAGCGCATCGACGCCGTCGATGGACCCCAGGAGCAGGGACCCATTGCCCGTGAGCACGACGGTCGGCCGGACTGGTCCACCGAGCTCGTCGATGATGAGTGCCAGCAGGCCTTCGATCGC
>JBBSOS010000315.1:0-3585 GCA_038259505.1 Candidatus Limnocylindrales bacterium
AGCGCCATCCCAGGCAGCCCCGCGTCAGCGCCACCCCGCAGGCGGCCGCCGGGAGCCGTCCCCGTGGCCGCTTACCGGCCCAGTCCACCTAGATGTTACATAACTTGCATTATCGGAAGTGCCAATCGGCGCACTTGCGAGGGGGCGCCATCGTGCGCGCTATCGCGCACAGCGGTGCCGCCTCGACGTATACGTTGTACGCACCCACCCGCCTGTGAAGGAGGATGCCGGCTCGGGCGTGAGCGTCGTGGCTGGACCGTGGATCGGAGCTGCTTCTCCGGAACTGCGTCTCCGTGGAGCCGTATCGCCCGTCGAGGTTCGATCCTGCCATCCATGCACACCGGGACTGCATGACTGCGTTTCGATGCCTGTGGCCTGCGACTCCTGTCAGGTATGCATGGGTGGGGTACCTGGTGGATGGAGCGGGGCCCGGAGAGTTGTTTGGTTTGCCGACGAGATCGATATCGGGTCACGTGGGTGCTCGATCTGGCCACGCAAGCGCTGGTCGTGCATGGCTGGCAACTATGCTGCCGGTGACCTGCGACCCGGAACCCACGGATGCATATGTGGCAGGGATCGGGATCGTCACGGGTCGGGATCCGGCACTGGCAGGCCACGCAGGCCGCACCGGGAATCAGTGTGCATAGGCCGGGGTGGGACATCCAGTGGGCGGCACCTCTCGGTCGCCCAGCGCGGCCGCGGACCAGGGCGCGGCCGATACGTCGCCGCGGTTCGTGCGACACTCCCGGCACCTGCCCTGACAGCACCACACCGTCGAGGTCCATGTCCCGAAGCGTTCGACTGCGCCCCTGGCAGCACGCGGCCCTCGCCCGCCTCGCCGCCTCGCCGGGTCCCGATTTCCTGGCTGTCGCTACCCCCGGGGCCGGCAAGACGACGTTCGCCCTGACCGCGTTGCGGATGGCGCTCGCGCAGGCTCGTGCCAACGTCATCGTCGTGGCGCCGACGGCCCACCTCAAGATCCAGTGGGCACAGGCGGCGGCGCGCCTTCAGCTGCACCTCGATCCGGCTTGGTCCCCTGCCGATGGCCCGGTGCCGGAAGACATGCATGGTGTCGTGACCAGCTACCAGCAGGTGGCCATGGATCCCGTGGCCATGGCTGACGCCGCGCGACGATCGTACGTGGTCCTCGATGAGGTCCACCACGCGGGCGAGGATCAGGCATGGGGTGCCGGGCTGCGAACGGCATTCAGCGGCGCGGCGCGGCGGCTGTCCCTGTCGGGCACGCCATTCCGGAGCGATACCCAGGCGATCCCGTTCGTGCGCTACGAGGCGGACGAGGCGGTCCCCGACTTCGAGTATGGCTACGGCGACGCACTGGGGGACGGGCGGGTCGTCCGGCCGGTCTATTTTCCTCGCACCGGCGGCCAAATGGAATGGACCGCGCCCGATGGCTCCGGCTACGAGGCGACCTTCGACGACCCGCTGAGCAGCGCCCTCGCCAATCAGCGCCTCCGTACCGCGCTGTCCATCGATGGCGACTGGCTGCCTTCCGTTCTGCTCGAGGCCGTCGACCGTCTCGCCGGGGTGAGGCAGGCGCAGCCCGATGCGGGCGGGTTGGTCATCGCCATCGACCAGGACCATGCGAAGGGCATCGCCCGACTCCTCCGGCAGCGGTTCGGGACGACGGCGATCGTCGTGACCTCGGACGACCCCGCTGCATCCGACCGCATCACGCGCTTCGCGACGGGCACGGATGCGTGGCTCGTGGCCGTTCGGATGGTCTCGGAGGGGGTCGATATCCCACGTCTTCGGGTTGGCGTGTTCGCGACCATCACCACGACCGACCTCTTCTTTCGCCAGGCCGTCGGCCGCTTCGTTCGCTGGGTGCCCGGGCTCCGAGAACAGCGGGCATGGCTGTACATCCCCGACGATCCACGGCTGCGCGCCCGGGCCGCCCAGATCGCGGAGCAGCGCCGCCATTCCTTGCGGCGGGTCCGTTCGGCGGACGACGATGGGCCGTCGCAGCGGCCAGCAGCGGCTCCATTCGACCGCGGCGCCGAGCAGCTGTCGATGTTCGAGGCATTGTCGGCGACGCCCATCGCCGGCACCGCGGCCTGGCAGCCCTGGCAAGAGTCGTTGCCGGATGACTGGGACGAGACCACGGACGGCACCATCGAAGTCGATATCGCCCTCCCGCCTCCGATCTCTGGCGGCCACTCCCTTGCCGGTCCGGCCGGGACCCGGCGACAGGTCAAGGATGCGCTGCGGGTCGCCAACGCTGATGGCGCCCGGGACATCGCGAGGCTCACGGGTCAGACCCATGCCCAGGTCAATGGCCAGCTCAACCGGATGACCGGGATCGCACGCATCCGGGATGCGACTGTGGAGCAGCTGCAGTCGCGACTGGAGGCCGCCGACCGCTGGTACGAGCGCTTGCGCGGCTGATCAGCCGGAGGTGGTCGTCGCCGCCCATCGGTCGACGATCTCGCTCACCAGGTGCAGCAGCAGCGCGTGCATCTCCTGGACGCGGGCGGTGCCGTCCGCCTGGACCAGCAGCGCGTGCTGCGCGTACCGAGCGGCGGTGTCACCGGTGCCACTGCCGAAGAGGATGGTCGTCGCACCCCGCGTCCGGGCGATATCGAGACCACGCACCACGTTGGGCGATCGTCCGCTGGTGGTGAATGCGACCACCACGTCGCCAGGGCCCACCAGCGCGGACACCTGGCGCGCGAACATGTCCTCGAGCGCGAAGTCGTTGACGATGCAGGTGATGACCGACGGATCGGTGGTCAGGGCGACCGCCGGCAGCGACATCCGGTGGACGCGGAACCGACCCATCATCTCGGCCACGAGATGCTGGGCATCTGCGGCGCTGCCGCCATTGCCGAATGCGTACAGTCGCCCGCCCGATGCGAAGGCCCGACACAGCACGTCGCCCACGACGCCGACGGTCGGCAGCAGCTCCACGATGCGCTCCGCCGCACGGATGTGCGCACGCACCTCCAGCTCGAGGTCTGCGGCGAGTTCCGTCGGCTGCGGATCGTCCGAGGCGGTCACGTGCCCGTCGCCCGGGCGGTCACGTGCCCGTGGCCCGGAATCTGGATCGTGCGACCGACGCACCCGGGCTCGGCGATCTGCGGTTCGAGGCGGTCATGTGCTCCTGTCCTGGGTACCTGGTTGGCCTGGAGGCCACGGCCCGGGGCGAGACTGTGGCGTGATTGTACGCAGGGCAGGGATCAGCCGGACGCCCGTGCCAGGTGGATGTGGACGGCCGGCCGTAGGCTCGGGATGTCCAGCCGACGCGTCCAGCTCGAGGCATGGTCGAGCAGGTCGTCCTCCGGCGCGATGCGCATGCTGGAAGCAGGACCCAAGCCGGCGACCGTGTGTCATCCCGAGCAGGTCGGGTGCCCAGTGGTGTGCGATTCCCACCCCGCAGGAGTAACGCCCAACCTCGGCTGGGTTGGCCTCGGCCGCCGGACCTGGTCGTCGCGACGTCCTGGATCACCACCAGCTGGGACGTTCGAGCACGGAGGGAGTGCTGTCGGGCACGGATCGCGTCACAACACGCCTGGACGACCGGGTTCCGACGGTTCCCTGGCCGGTACCCCTATCCCATGGGAACGC
>JBBSOS010000316.1:0-3568 GCA_038259505.1 Candidatus Limnocylindrales bacterium
CAGGACGACGAGTGCGGCGATGATGCCCATTTCGGCTGCCTCCAGCGTTCCAGGTGCGTCATGACCGACGCGATCGACGCAGGATGTGCGCCAGACGGTTTCGCAAGCACCCGGGTCGGCCGGTGCGGCATTGCAGCGTCACAACAAGCTGACTTCGGGGAGCGATCCCCGTGTGCCGAGCGATCGGACCGGACACGCGCCCGGCTCGCCCATCGCGCGGCTACGATCCGCCATCCTGACCATCGGGTCGCTGCCCGATCGTCTGTCCGGACTCCGTTGGGATGTCCTCAGCGCTCTTCATCTGCTCGCTCGAGTGCGCACCGCCGCCGGACGTATCGCTGCCGCTGACTGCCGTGTCTTCGAAGCCGCCGTCGTCGGAGGCCTGGGCCACCTCGTGTGAGCCCACGGTGTCCTCGGCTGAGCCGTGCCTGGGTTGACCTTGTCCCTCGAGCCTGGTCTCAAGCTCGCTGATGATGTGGGCGCCGCCCGATGACTTCTCCACGGTCGAGTCACCGGCGATCTCTGCCCGCATCTCGTCCCGGCTGAATGTCACGTCAGAGGCGTGGAAGACCGAGTCCAGCAGTGATTCCAGCAACCCAGCGTCGGCAGCCCGCTGGATAGCCTGATGCGTGACCAGATCTCCGAGATCCAGGATCACCGAGTCGTCCCGATCGAGGATCACCTTCGTGACCGGTCGACCGATGCTGTCGTTGATGTGATCGAGCCGCGAACGGGTCTGCTGCGTGTCCATCCGCTGCCCAGCGGCGTCGGTCATCTCGGACAAGCGCGACGTGAAGCGGTTCCAAATATCCGAGGCCGTATCGACGGCCGTCGAGACGGCCTCGCTCGCCTGCTCACCCACAGGCACTGGTCGTGACCGACCCACGGAACCGTATAACGCATCGAGGTTGCCCTCGGAGCGTGCGCGCTGGACCAGCTCGAGACTGATGGCCTGGCCGTTCGCGATGACGACCGACCCATCCGCATCAAAGAGGTCATGCTGCGCCTTTGCTCCTACCAGCGAACCGTCCGGATCGTGGGTGACTAGATCATCCGGATCCGACTGCTCTTCATCGGGCATCGAGGGGAGGCGTTCAGCGAGCGACGAGCGGAGGTCCTCGACGGTGGATGTCAGGCCGCCTTCCTGTGATTGCAGCAACTGGGCTGCCTCGGCCCTGGCGATGACGACGTCCCCTCCGATGGTGCGGATATGGTCGAAGGGCAGATATGAGGTCCCATGCATCGCATCGCCGATGACGCCGCCCGATACTTCGTAGCCTGAGATGCGTCCGGACGATTCGTCAAAGTACAGGTCGGAGATCGTGCCCAGATCTTCGCCGTCGTCCGTGATCACGCGACTGCCCAGGAGGCTATGCCGTTGATTCAGGATCTCGGCCACCCGTGGATCGTCCGCGGCCGGCACGACCGACGAAGCAGCATCGATCAGGACCGCCGAACGGCCGAATCGGACGACAGAGGCAAACGGGACGACGCGCGAGGAACCCAGCAGTCCGCCCTCGGATACGAGCAGGGCCACGACACCGTCCTCGCCATCCTCGAGGAGCAGGTCCTTCACCGAGTCCACCCGCAGTCCATCGCTGATGCCGAAGACGTCCTGTCCGATCACGTTCTTGCCCTTGCGCATGGTTCCTACCTCCCCTGCACGAACAGGAGGTACAGCGCGACGAGCACCACGATGGCGACCACGACAGTGACGACGAAAGGCCACGGTGATCTGCCAGGTCCGCTATAGCGCACGATCAACTCCTTGCTCGATATCCGGCTCGTCCGCACCGTGAATGCTCGTCACCGTCGATTCAGTCGGCATCGGACGCACTCCTCGGTGACGCGGCGCAGCGTGCGGGACGTGCGCGTCCATCACTGCCACTGTTTCCCGGCTCCCCATCGCGATCATCTTGCAATGACAGCCGGGGCGGGACTCCATGTCATCGCTCTTCCCTCCGGTCGTCATCGCTACGCGCCTGCGATGACATCGACGGTCCCTGCAGCGTCGCGGTGGTGCCCGCGCGGATATGATCAGGGTGTCGACGACGACAACGTCGTCCCGAGTGAGGAGCCAGGAAAGTGACCGAGCGGCCATGGGACGACCCTGATCCCCGTCCAGGCGACACACACGACGTCGAGGTTCCCGGGCCCGAGGACGGCCCGGTCACGGCCCCGCCCGACGAGCCGCCCGTCACCAACGATGGCGATCTGGATGTCGGCGAACGAGCGCCCGGCCGCGCCCGCCTCCACGTCAACCCCTCGGTTTGAGGTCGGGATGACCCGTCGCGAAGGACCCGGCCGAACGCGATCCACGATGGCTGGCGAGTGCCGCGCCGAACGTGACGCACCCTCGATGGCGGGCCGCGAAAGCCTGGACATGCGCTGCCCTACGTGCGGGCAGATCGCCTGGCTCCGCAGCGGGATCGTCGTCCTTGGCGACGATGTCCATGCCCTGGTGGCGTATCCGGGCGTGACCACGGATCTGGACCGCTGGATGTGCGAATGTGGAGAGCCGGGACCCGACGATACCGACCCGGTCGGCTTGGCGCTCGCCAGGCTGCCACAGCCGTGGTTGGCCGTGAAGGATCTACCGCCGTTCAGCCGCGGCCAGCGCGCATCGGGTGGCCGGGAAGGACGGCAGGTGGTTCGTCTGGGTCACGAGATGGCCCGCTGGCGTCGGTCGTGAAGGTCCGCTGCACCTGGGAACGTGCGCCGCGCTGACGTCAGGAGAGCGGTCCGATACGAGCGCCGACGATGGCAACTGCTCTGCAGGTTGCCTGCAGAGCCTCGTGTGGCACAGCAAGCACCTGCGGTTCGTGTGCAGGATCGTGGGGAACGATGACCAGGGTGGCCGGACGATCGCGCTCGACATCCAGTTGGATGCGCCGGATCGCCGCCACCGGCAGGTCGAGGGCGACGTGCTCGTCCGAGGCCACGATCATCCTCCGATCGGTCACCGCCAAGAGTGCTGGTTGGGTGCGCGCCGCTATCTCCAGGCGCTCGTTTGACTCCAATCGGAATGGCAGGTGGTGGGTCTCATCCATGTTCTGATCGACTCCCTCGCCCGGGACGATGGTGGCCTGGGCTCATCCGGGCGGGTGAGCCCAGCCTCGCACCGAGCCTATCGGGGTGGCCGTATCTGCGGACTCGCTCATCGCGATGCACTCGTCGCAAGAGCGTTTCAGACCGCGGGTCCATGTGGTGTGGGCCTGCCGCCGGCCGCACGCGCCCCATCGCCTCCTTTTGATAGGATCGCGGCAATGACCGGTGCGCGCCGGATAGCGAACGAGGTATCGAGCTCCATGACATCCGAGGAACGGGCGTTGCCCTTCCAACTCGCCACCGATGAGCGCATCGAGGCTGCTGCCTGGACCGAGCCCGCGGTGCTCGCGGTCACCGACCGACGGATGGTGATCGGCACCGAAAGCCGCGTCTCCCTGGACGTCCCGATCGAGGCCATCCGTCGGATCCAGCTGGATGTGGAGCGCGGCCGTCCGGGCACGCTCGTCATCGTCCCGCATCACCCGAGCGACGAGCCACAGGTCCTGGCGATCCCCCATGA
>JBBSOS010000317.1:0-3548 GCA_038259505.1 Candidatus Limnocylindrales bacterium
CACGGCGTGGCTGATCCACAGCCTCGCGGAGCCAGACGTGCGGCGTCCGGGGGCCGTCGGCCGGACCGACCCACGGTCGTGCCGGTCGGTCGGGGCGATCAGGGGTGCGTCGCTCCACGGGGCGGGTCGGTCCGGTACTTCGGGGCCGGTCGCCTGGACGAGGCCCGTGACCCGAACTCCGATCCGGGCCATGTCGCTGCCCGCTGCCGGGTCGCTGGCCACCGGGTCGCTGGACGTGCCGGGACCAAGCCTCCGGGGTCTCCCCGGAGCCGCCCGTACGGTCCGCCCCGGACCACCTGTCGTCCACCGGGCGACCCCGGTCAGGATGCTCACCGGGCGAACGGGACCGGTCGGCGCCTGGGCCGCCCGTCCGTGGCCCCGGACGATATCCGCTGCCGTCGCTACGGTGCGTTCCCTGCACGGGCCGTTGCGGCCCCCCGGCGCGGTTCTGATCGCCCCCTGGCCCCCTGCCTCGGTTCTGATCGATCCTCGGCCGGCTAGCGGCACCGGACGCCGGCGAAGGGCCCCCACCCGCCTGCCGGTCGCCGCCGGACTGCCGGTCGCCTCCGGACCGCGCCTCGGGCTGCCGATCGTCGCGCGGCATCGGCCGGCCGTGGCGGTCGTCGTCAGGTCTGGCCATCGGTCTGCTCCATCCGCTTCCACCGCTGGCCGTCCCGGGTGTCCTCCACCGATATGCCGGACTCTGCGAGCGTGCCACGCAACTGATCCGAGCGTGCCCAGTCCCTGGCCTTGCGCGCAGCCGCACGCTCTGCCAGGAGTGCATCGATCGCCGGTGTCGTTCGGTCCGGTTCCCCCGCCGCATCGGCCTCCATGACCCCCAGCACGCGATCGAGGTCGCGCAGCAGGGCAGCGGCGCGACCTGCATCGCTGCTCGACATGACCTGGTCGTCGATGCGACGGTTCAGCTCCCGTACCAGGTCGAAGATGGCAGCGAGCGCGGGCGCGATGGCCAGGTCATCATCGAGGGACGACTCGAACGACCGCCGTGCGCGTTCGGTCGCGGCGCCGACCTCGGGGTCGTCAGGGCCCTCGACCGCATACCCGTCGAGGCGAGCCAGGACCGTCGACAGTCGCTCGACCGCAGCCGTGGCGGCCGTCAGCGACTCGTCACTGAACTCGAGGGCAGCTCGATAGTGGGCCGCGAGCAGCGCGTAGCGCAGCGCTCGCGGCGACCATCCCGCCTGGTAGATCTCTGCGGGCCGCCGCAGCTTGCCCGTCCGCTTGGCCATCTTCTCGCCACCCATCTTGAGGTGGTCGCAGTGCAGCCAGGTTCGCACGAATCGCTGACCGGAGGCGGCCTCCGACTGCGCGATCTCGTCCTCATGGTGCGGGAAGATGAGATCGACGCCGCCCGTGTGGATGTCGAAGCTGGTGCCCAGGTAGCGCATGCTCATCGCGGAGCATTCGATGTGCCAGCCGGGCCGGCCCTCACCGATCTCCGTGGACCAACTGGGCTCGCCCGCACGTGGGCCCTTCCAGACCGCGAAGTCGCGCACGTCATCCTTGCTGTACTCGTCGGCCTCCACCCGCTCCCCGACCCGCTGCTGGGCGGCATCGAGACGCGCGAGCGCGCCATAGCCCGGCCAGGACGCGATGCGGAAGAAGATGGAGCCGTCGTCGGTGCGATACGCGTGTCCGCGCTCGAGCAGGGTCGCGATGAGGCTCGCCATCTCGGGGATGTGGTCGGTGGCTCGGGGCAGCACATCGGGCATCGTGACCCGCAGGCGTCCCAGCTCCGCCAGGAAGGCTTCCGTGTGGACCGCCGTGAGTTCGCCGATGGTGATACCCGCTGCGGCGGCATCCCGGATGATCTTGTCGTCCACGTCCGTGATGTTCATGACCCATGTCACCGGATACCCCTTCCAGGCCAGGTATCGACGGGTGAGGTCAGCGAACAGGAAGCTCCGGAAGTTGCCCACATGCGCGGCTGCATAGACGGTCGGCCCACAGGAGTACATGCGCACGTTCGTCGGATCGATGGGCGCGAATTCCTCAAGCTGCCCACCCAGGGTGTTCCGGAACCGGAGCGTCATGGCGCCACCACACCCACGAGCGCCGTGGCGGTGATGGTGCGTCCGGCCCCCTCGTCACCCGACAGGTTCCCGGTCGACGCCTGGACGGCGACTCCGGCCCGGTCCAGGCCCAGGAGTCCGGCCAGGATCGTGACCATCGAGTCGAGTCGGTGACCGCCGAGACGTGGACGGGCCCCGATGATGGTCAGGTCGAGCGATGCGGGCCGCCAGCCCACCTCCCCCAGGCGCGCCACGACCTGGCGCGTTAGCTCCCGACTGTCGATCCCTTGGGTGCGCGGGTCGCCCCCCGGGAACAGTCTCCCCAGATCGCCCAAGCGTGCCGCGGCGAGCAACCCGTCACATACCGCGTGCAGTGCCGCGTCACCGTCGGAATGACCATGGAGCATGGGCGCCTCGGGAACATCGAGACCAGCCAGGCGCAGCCCATCGCGTGCTCCGAACGGGTGGCTGTCGGTCCCCCACGCGTATCGCACGGGCAGTTCGTCCCGGGCGATGGCGCGGATGATGTCGAGGTCGAGCGGTTCGGTGATCTTCATGGCCCCGGGCTCGCCGGGCACCGTCACCACCGGCACGCCCCCGCGTGCCAGCAGCTCCTGCTCGTCGCCGAAGAGCTCCGGGCCGTCCGCGAAGGCATCGATGGCGGCCATGAGCAGGTCCCTGTGCGCGCCCTGTGGCGTCTGCGCCCGAAACAGCCCCCCCCGGTCGGCCACTCCGCTGACGACACCGTCCGACACCGACTTGAGGGAATCGATGACCGGCAGCACCGGGATGGCTGCGCCGTGCTCCTCCGCCGCCTCCGCGACCCGATCGACGAGGCCGGCCGAGGCCAGCGGTCGTGCCGCGTCATGGACCAGGATCACGGACGCGTCAGCGGCACGCACCCCGCACGCCACCGAGTCCTGGCGGCGCGGCCCCCCGGCCATGACCCGGATACCGGCTTCGCGGACCCAGTCGAGCGACTGCAGGCTAGCGACGCGTTCTGCCGAAGCGACCACGATGATGCGACGGACAGAGTGCGCGCCACGCATGGCATCGATGGCCCAGCGGAGCACAGGACGACCCGCAACGCTTGCCCCGGTCTTGTCCAGGCCGCCCATGCGGCTGCTCGAACCGGCGGCGACGATGACGGCATCGGCATACCCGCCGGACGATGAGCGCATCTGCACATGGTGCCCTACTGCCCGGTTCCCCGGTGCGACCACGCCGGGGACGACCTCACGTCGTCCTCAGGTCGCGCCGTTCGGCTGTGCGAAGACCATCCTGCCCGCCACGGTCTGCAGCACGCGGGTGACGTGGACCTCCAGCTCGCGCTGCAGGTAGGAGCTGCCGCCCTCGACCACGATCATCGTCCCGTCGTCGAGATAGCCGACACCCTGCCCGGGCTCCTTGCCCTCCTGGATGACCCTGACCCGCAGCGCCTCGCCGGGCAGGAACGCGGGCTTCATCGCGTTGGCCAGGTTGTTGAGGTTCATCACCCGCACACCCTGGAGCTGC
>JBBSOS010000318.1:0-3545 GCA_038259505.1 Candidatus Limnocylindrales bacterium
ACCTGACGCTCGACACCATCAGTGGGACCGCCGAGATGGCCGTCCCCGGGTATGCCCTTCCTGGCGGAGGCTACGATCCGCGCAGGCGCCTGGCGGACCGACTCAGCGACCGGGCAGCGGACCCGACATACGCGCAGCGCGACCCTGACGGGATCATGGCCCGTGGGGACACTGCCGCGGCGCGCTCCGTGCGCCTCATGGACAGCCTCCTGGTCATCGCATTCGCATTCCTGTTCGGTGCCCTGGCGGAAGGCTTCGTGCGCTGGCGTCGACCATTGCTGGGGTTCGGGTGGTTGGCACTCGCTGCCGGGGTGGTCGTGGCGGTCACCGGTGGGTTGATCGGGTGATCGACATCGAGTCGGTCCACTCCTCCGATGCCGGGACCCGGTTCCATCAGGCCGTTGCCACCCTGCTGGGGATCATCGCGGTGCTCGCCGCGGTGCTCGGTGCGGTCCAGCTCGACCGTTCACAGGACGGGGCACGCGCCTCGACGATGGCCGCCCGGCTGACCGCTGACGTCGCCGCCGGGGTCCCCATCCAGGGGATCGCGACGCACCTGACCTACCAGGGCTTCCAGGACGCCATCACGCGATCCGCCGAGGGCACGGCACGTCAGTTGGTCGCGGGCGATAGCGACCCGGCCGCAGCGGCCGAGGGCGCCGCCGAGGTAGCCGCGGGTGACCGCCTGATGGACGTCGCCAGCGCCATGGGTGCGCCGCCGGATGCGACCACCGGCATGCCAGCCTACGAGCTGCGGTTGCTGACCGCGGACATGACGGCACTGGCCGAGGAGGTCAAGGAGCAGAACCGCGTCGTCGACGTGGACATCCACGATGCCGGTGCGGACAGCAACGCGGCGGTCGCGGGCCTGTCGGTCCTTGCTCTCGCCGGGGTGCTCGTCGGACTCGCATCGGTGCTGGGTGCCGACGGCGCCGGCCGTACGATCCTGGTCGTGGCGTGGGCGGCGGCGGGCGCAGCGACCATCCTGCTCATCACGACCCTGTGGTAGTGCCTCGTCGAGGAGTCGGCCCCGACCTTCGTACGGGTGTCGCGGCCATGTGCTGCTGGGCATCGCCAGTCCGCGGTCGCTGTCGCGGGGAGTTCGCCCGCGCCGCAGTCGGAGTCCAGGAGCTGGACCCCGGGGCTACTCCCCATGCATCAGGAACGGGCCCGATGTCGACTGCTCCGGCGGCAGCGGCAACGGCAGCGGCAACGGCCGCGGTACACGAAGAAGGGTGTCGTCTACCGGGTCACTCGTGGCAAGGACATCTACGGCCTGGACGCTGACCACGATGGCAAGGGCTGCGAGAGGACCTAACTCGAGCCGGGTGTCGTCCGGCTCACAGATGGCCTCAGGTCGAGCGCGATCGCCTCGATCATCTCCGGCAGGCGTTCGCGGACGTCGCACTCCCACAACTCGTGGACGGTCCAGCCACGCTGCTCCAGCTCTCGTCGCTTGCGGGCATCGCGTTCACGGTTGAGCTCGAACTTGCGCATCCAGAACTCGGGGTTCGACTTCGGTATGCCCGGCTGGCACCGCGGGCAGTGATGCCAGTAGCAGCCATGGACGAAGATGGCCACGCGTCGTCCGGGATAGCTGATGTCCGGTCGGCCGGGAGCACCCCGCCAGTTCAGGCGGTAGCCCGGATAGCCTACGCGCCGGAGCGCACCCCGGACCTCTCGCTCCGGGCCCGTGTCGCGAGCCCGATTCGCGCGCATGACGGCACGCACAGCGGGCGACGAGGCGTTCGGGTTCGGAAGCTGGAGTCGTGCCACGACTGCCCGAGTCTATGCCGTCCGCGTCGATGGCCGACACCCGCGGAGACCGTATCCTGCACCGCATGCACGAAGCCACCGCCTGGCATCCCCGTGAGGGTGCGCTCGTCCGGATGCGCGCCGACACCCGCTTCGGCAGCGATGGGTTGCCGGACGGCTGGTGGTTCGGGCGGGTGTCGGCCGTGGTCACCGACGGGGACGGACTGGTCTATGTCGCGCATCGAGGACCGGCAGGGGACCCGATCATCGTGCTCGATCCTGACGGGCGCTACGTCCGGTCGTGGGGCCGCGGACGTGTCGGCCGTGCCCACGGCCTGCGGTTGGCGCCCGATGGGGCCCTGTGGCTCACGGACGTCGTTCGACACGAGGTCACCCGTTGGGAGCGCGACGGGACACTGACCCTGTCGCTGGGCACGAGTGGCGTCCCCGGTGCCGACGACCAGTGCTTCGACATGCCCACGGACGTCGCATTCGCGCCCGGTGGCGACATCTACGTGTCGGACGGCTACGGCAACTCTCGGGTGGTCCGGTTCGACCGGGATGGGCACCGGATCGGCAGCTTCGGCTCGCGCGGTAGTGGTGCGACCGGGTTCCACACGCCCCACGCGCTGTCCTTCGGCCCCGACGGCCTGCTGTACCTGAGCGACCGAACGAATCACCGGATCGTGATCCTCGATGCCATCGGCGGCGTCCAGGGCATCTGGGACCACCTGGGTGCGACCCAGGGCATCGAGCACGGGGCCGACGGCAGCCTCTGGGTCGTGACGTTCCGGAGTACGTTGGAGCTGGTGGCGCAGGATTCCCTCGGTGGACGGCTCATGCGCCTCGACCCGGCGACAGGTGCCGTCCAGGCATCGCTCGACGTCAATGGCCACAGCATCCATCGCGCCGTTTCGGGCGACCTGCTCGTGGCCAGCCTGGCCGGCTCGGTCATCCGGCTCATCCCGGACTGGCCCCAGGGGGATGCGCCAACGGACGAACGGGAGTTGCTCGATGCGGCCGTGACCAGCACCCGCGCCTTCGGTTGAGTTCGTCTGTGTTCGCGGGCTACCGGGTCCCCGCGAGCGACCAGAGCCGTGATACCCGCTCCGCGGCACGTTCCAGGGGTGCCGTGCCGGCCGCCATCGCGGCCTCGACCGTCAGGGGGCTCTCGAGGACCGGGAACGAGATCGCGCCGACCTGGAGCAGGGCCGCGGATCCCTCCATGGTGACCGCGCCGCCGAAGCAGAGACACCCGATCCCGGCCGCAGCCGCTCGCGTCGCGACACCCTGGCAGGTCTTGCCGAACGCGGTCTGGGCGTCGATGCGCCCCTCGCCGCTGATGGCCAGGTCGCTCTCAGCGAGCCGGGCGTCGAAATCGGTCAGCTCCATGACCACGTCGATGCCGGGCCGGATCTCGAAGGATGCGAACCGACCAGCGATGGCGAGCAGCCCCGCGGTGGTGCCACCGGCCGCGCCGGCACCCACCACGGCCCGCGTGTCGATGCCGGTCGCGGCCTCCAGCAGATCCGCATAGCGGGCGAGGTTGCTGTCCAGTCGAGCCACGTCGGCCGGGTCCAGGCCCTTCTGGGGACCATAGATCGCGGCCGCACCGGCGGGCCCCAGCAACAGGTTGGAGACGTCGGAAGCGATCGTCAGGTGGACCTCGCCGAGGACCGGCGACAGCCCGTCGAGATCGATGCGGGCCAGGTCGCCGAGAGCACCGCCACCCGCCGACACGTCGTTGCCCGCGTCGTCGAGGAATCGTGCGCCAAGCGCGACCAGCAGAT
>JBBSOS010000319.1:0-3544 GCA_038259505.1 Candidatus Limnocylindrales bacterium
CGAGTCCACGGTGACGTTCTACGAGCGACTCAAGGCCGAGCACCCCAACACGGGCATCTGCCTCCAGGCGTATCTCCATCGGACAGCTGCGGATATCCAGCGGCTGCTGTCAGCCGGGCCCGCCATCCGCCTGGTGAAAGGCGCCTATGCCGAGCCCGCCGGTGTGGCCTTCCAGTCGAAGCGTGAGGTCGATGCCAGCTACGCCGGCCTCGTCGTCTCGATGCTCGAGGCTCGCCGACAGGGGACCGACATCCGGATCGGCCTGGGCACCCATGACGTGGCGCTCATCGAGCAACTGGACGCTCATGCGCGCGCCATCGGCCTGCCGCGCACGGCGTTCGAGGTCCAGATGCTGTACGGAATCCGGGTCGACCAACAGCAGCGGCTCGCCGGGGAGGGCTATCTGGTGCGCGACCTCGTCGCATACGGGGAGGCTTGGTATCCGTGGTATCTCCGGCGCCTCGCCGAGCGGCCGGCCAATGCCCTGTTCGTGCTGCGCCAGGTGCTGCCCTGGTGAGCGCTGCCGCGGACGCGCTTCTCGAGGGCGTCTGGAACATCGTGCCAACGCCATTCGAGGATGACGGCGAGCTGGATATCCCGAGCCTCGCGACGCTCACCGACTTCGTCATCGACCTGGGTGTCACTGGCATGACCATCCTGGGGGTCCTGGGCGAGGCGGCCAAGCTCAGCGATGCGGAACGCCTGGCGGTCATGGACGGCGTCATCGGTCACGCTGCTGGCCGGGTGCCCATCTGCGTCGGGGTCAGCGCGTCGTCCACGGCCCGCGCGATCGGCTACTCGCGCCAGGCGCAGGAGCGCGGCGCATATGCGGTCATGCTCTCGCCGCCGCCCATGGCGCGCCCCAACGATGCCGCGGTGCGCAGCCATTACCTTGCCGTGGCCGAGTCGGTCGACCTGCCCGTGGTCGTCCAGGACCACCCCGCATCCTCGGGTGTCTGGATAAGCCCAGAGCTGCTGCTCGATATCGCCGGCGCTTCCCCGCGACTGCGGGTCATCAAGCTGGAGGACGAACCGACCCCGCCGAAGGCCGGTCGATTGCTGGCCGCCGACCCGGGACTGCGCGTGCTGGGTGGGCTGGGTGGCGAGATGCTCATCGAGGAGCTCCGCCGGGGCTGTGTCGGCACGATGACCGGGTTCGGCTACCCCGAGATCCTGGTCGACATCGTGGGTCGCTACCGGAACGGCGATCACGAAGGCGCCACCCGGGCCTTCCATCGAGCGTGCCCCCTCATCCGTTTCGAGAACCAGGCAGGCTTGAACCTGCCCATCCGGAAGCACATCTACCAGCAGCGGGGCGCGGTCTCGAGCGCGCGCGTCCGGGCACCGGGGCCGACGCTGGATGCCGCAACCATCGCCGACCTGGACGACCTGGTGCAGCGCATCGGGTCCGCGGAGTCCTAATCATTCCGATATCGTCACTTCACATCGGCGTGCTCCAATACGCCGGGGTCCCCGATCCGCGGGCGATCTCGTGACTGCTGGAGGATCCATGACCCCGACCCGATCCATGGCTGCGCGGCTGGCGACCTTCGCCCTGGCCCTGCTCCTGGTACTCAGCACCGCACCTTCGACCGTTGCCGAGGATGCGACGCCGGCCCCGACGCCGTTCGTTCCCACCGCGTCGGTCGGCGCCGTCCAGTTTGGCGGCATCCTGGCCGCTGCCGAGGGTCGCGATGCCAAGGGTCGCGCGATGCTCACCTTCGGCACGTCCGTCGATGGGCTCGCACTCGATGGCGAACGCGCTGGCTTCACCCCCGACGAGCTGCCCGCCTTCCGCCTGGCGTTGCCCGGGCCGCTCGCGACGTCGACCCTCCGGGTGAACCTGGTCGCGGTCGGGGCCGATGGTGTCGAGACCATCATCGGCACGGGCGACTGGGCCATCGATCCGTCGTGGGACACCATGACGGGCACCCTGCCTGCGCCCCCCATCGGCGCCTATGACCTTCGTGTGGTCCTTGCGGGTTCGCCCGTGGCCAGTGCTCCGATCGCGACCTGGGATGTGCCTCGGGTCGTGGGTGTCGTCACGGACCCCGCGGGCGCCGTGCCCGAGGCCGCGGACCAGGTCTCGGCGGCCTCCGAGCGATTCGCCGACACCACCGACGGCCAACTGTGGCTGTTCGTCATCGATACCACCGGCGGTATCTCCGCGGCCGAGTACGCCGACGACCTGTGGGCGGTCAACGCCGACCAGATGTGGCCTGGGGACGCCCTCGCGGTGATCGCCACCGCCGATGCCGATGTGGCCGTGCGCGTCGGCGCCGACCTTGGCTTCTACGTCGTGCCCGAGGAGGTCACCGCCGTCGAGGACGCCGCCCGCCCGATCGTCGCCGAAGGTCGCTACGCAGACGCGTACGACACCATCGCAGACGGGCTGGTGGACGCGTACGAGGCGCCACCGCCCAAGGCTGGCGCCACCCCCACCCCTCGACCAAGCCCCACCCCGGAGACGGTCCGTGCCCCTGACCTCGTGGGCCTCTCGCGGAGTGATGCCCAGGCCGTCGCGGACGACAACGGCCTGCGCCTCCGGGTCGAGTTCCAGCAGACGGACCAGGCTCCCCAGGGCACGGTCATCGCCCAGGATCCGCGGGGCGGCCGGCCGGTCGCCATCGGTGGCCGGGTGACCATCACGGTGGCTAGCCAACCCACCCCGATCGCGGTGCCGGACATCACCGGCCAGGCTGAGGACGATGGCATCAACACGCTCCTCGATGCCGGCCTGGAACCGGGCGCCCGGACCACCCGAACCTCCGACAGCGTCCGGTCGGGGCGCGTCATCAGTACGAACCCGCGCGCCGGTGTCATCGTGCAGCGCGACAGCAGCGTGGACTACGTGGTCTCGCGGGGACCGGCCGCGACCCCCTCGCCATCGCCCACGCCCCGGCCGACGGCAGGTGTCGTGACCGTCCCGGACGTGCGCGGCATGACTGAGGCGAACGCTCTCACCGAGCTCGGCGCGAACGGCCTGAAGGCTGGCGATCGAGCGCGCAAGGACAGCAGCAAGGTCGCCGCAGGCGACGTCATCAGCACGACTCCGGGTCCAGGCGTGCAGGTCAAGCGTGGTTCGACCGTGGACTACGTGATCTCGCGGGGACCCAGCCCCACGCCCACGCCCAGGCCCACGCCCAAGCTAACCCCGACAGCCAAGCCGACCTCGACTCGTACCCCTCGGCCGACATCGAGCATCGTGAGCGTGCCGGAGCTTCGCGGCATGAGCGAGGACGACGCCCTCGCCGAATTCGGATCGGTCGGCCTGGAACCGGGTCGGCGGACTCGCACGTCGAGCAACAGCATCGCGAGCGGCGATGTCATCGGCACCGACCCCAAGGCCGGTGTGCAGGTGGCTCGCGGCTCGATCGTGGACTACGTGGTGTCGCGCGGTCCGGCGCCCACGCCGACCCCGAAGCCCACCGCGAAGCCGACCCCCAAGCCGACGCCGACGGCGAAGCCGACCCCGAAGCCCACCGCGAAGCCGACCCCCAAGCCCACGGCGAAGCCGACCCCGAAGCCCACGGCGAAGCCGACG
>JBBSOS010000320.1:0-3540 GCA_038259505.1 Candidatus Limnocylindrales bacterium
CGGCGATCCGGACCCCAAGAAGAGTGGCCGAACGATGCAGGCGATGTTCCAGATGACCAAGCTGGATATCGCAGGCCTGGTCCGTGCCCACAACGACGACTGATGGGCGGGCGTAAGCTGACGTCAGGCCCCTGCCGTGTCATCGAGCGCGGTGACGAACTGCAGTTGATCGGTCCCGCCATCGAGGTCCATCTCGATCGCGCGGCTGACCTCCGGCCCAGTCGCTGGGTCGACCGAGTCCGGGATGCGACGTGGAACCTGGACGCATCCAGGGAGCTGTCCGCGGTAGTGGGTGGTTCCGGACGCCGAATCTGGATAACCGGCTGGCGAGGTGCGACGTCAGTGGTCGGCGTTGGCGCACCCGATGACGACCCCGGCATCGCACGTGGCTATGCGGAGGCGCGCTTCGACGACCGGGGCTGGGACGGGATGCAGTCGCCGAGCCACTTCTGGTACGAGCAGGATGCACGGACCCGGTGGGCGAGGACGCATGTCTTCCTGCCACTCGACGCACGCGGCCAGCCACTCCAGTTGGTCCTGGGTGGCATAGGGCTCTTCGATTTCCGATGGATGCGGGTGTTCCTCAACGGGGTTCCCATCGGCATCCGCGAGGCGTCCGGCCGCTGGCGTGACCCGGGCAGCTTCGATGTTGGGCCAGGCACCTTGGCTGCGGAGCAGTTGCGGTTCGGTGGCGACAACGTCATCGCGCTGCAGCTGATGGGATATATCGCGCGGGATGCGCGGCTGGATGAGGCGGATCCCGGCCAGGTGCGACTGATGCCGCTGCGGTCCCAGTGGCCCGCACAGTTCGAGCAGCACCTGCTCCTGGGTGGTCCTGACCGACGGCTGGGATTCCACGCCGTCGGCATGGATGTCCGACGTGAGGGCGTGTCGGGCGAGGTCGCGATCGCCGTGGAGTCGGATGATCAGCTGCTCCGTGGTGAGCTGATCTACTGCTGGACGGCGAGCGAGCCCGTCGTGCGCCGCTTGGCACGGTTGTCGGTGACGGATACCGCGGTGGAGCTGCTGCGCCTGGACCTGCTCGCCGCGAGCGCCCCGTGGCCGGCGGTCTCCGATGGCGAGCAGGGCATGCCGGTGTATCTGGGAGACACGTGCTGGGCGGGCGTCGAGCACCCAGCGGGCTGGGCGATCGGCACCCACGGGCGCGTGGAGTTGCGTCAGTATCCGGGCACCCACGTGACCCCGGGACAACCGTTCGATGGCATGACCACCGCCCTTGGCGTGGCGGACGGTAGCGCCACCGACGCCCGCGCCTCGTTCTTGTCCCACATCAGCCGCCGCATGCGGCGTACCCGGCGTGACCACCTGGCGCCACGGACACTCATCAGTGCATTCGGGTCATGGGACTACGATCCGGCGACCACGCACGGCGCGTTCTCGGAGGTCGTGAGCGTCGAGCCGACCGAATCGATCATCCTCGACCACATCGAACAGGTCCGCGCCGGTCGCGATGCCAGGATCGAGGTCGAGACCTACATGCTCGACTTCTGGACCGATCCGATGGGCGATGTACGAGTAGCCGACGCTGTCCGCTTCCCGCGCGGCCTGGCACCTGTCGAGGCGGCCGCCCGATCGATCGGAGCGCGCCTGGGGCTATGGCTCGACTCGTCGATGGCCGAGTGGACCATCGGCCTCAACCCGCTTGTCGCGGGCACGTTCACGCATGACCCGGGCTATGGCACGGAACGCCCATCCCTCTGCCGCGCCGCGGAGCCATATCGCACGCTGGTCCGCGAGGGGTTGGTGTACCTCGTCGAACAGGAGCAGGCACAGACCCTCAAGTTCGACAACTTGCAGTCAACCTGCCAGCGCTTCGACCACGGGCATCTGCCAGGAGTCTGGTCGACCGAGGCGATCATGAGCGCCCAGCTGGAGGGTCTCCGGGCCGTCGATGCCGCGGTACCGGACACCTTCCTCATGCTCTACTGGGGCCACCGCTCGCCGTGGTGGCTGCTGGATGCGGATACCTTGTTCGAGCCGGGGTTCTGGATCGAGGCATCCCATCCCGCCGGCAGCCCCACCCTGTACGTCCGCGACAGCGTCATCCAGGGGCTGGATCAAGCACAGCGCTACTGCGTGGATGTGCCGCTTGCAGGCAAAGATTCGCTGGGCGTGTGGCTGTCCGCCTGGAAGTGGAATTCATCGATCGGCACCGAGCGCTGGGCAGAGGCCATGGTGATGGACCTGTGTCGCGGCAGCCTGCTGGTGCAACCATGGAGTGACCATGACTGGCTGACGCCGATGGAACGTCGCCAGATGGGGGATCTGGCTGGCTTGATCCGGGCATACCCGGCAGCATTCGCCGCTTCGCGGCCGATCGGCGGTGATCCGTGGCGGGACGCACCGTACGGCTACGTCTGCTCAGATGGGACCCGGGCCTTCGTGGCCTACTTCAATGTCACCTGGCGCGACCAGCCGTTGACGTTCGAGCTCGGCCCCGCTTGGGGCTTGCCGGATCGCGCCACGTGGCAGACTGTCCGACGCTTCCCAGGTCCCGCGGTTCTGGTCGAGCCGCCCACGGGTGACGAGCCGAACATCTGGCTGCGTCCGTTCGAGGTCACCCTGTTGGAGATCCGGCCACCTCAGGAGCCATCCGCGGACCTGATCCCGCTGCCGACCGCGGCCTGGTCATCCAGCTTCCGCGAACCGAGCATCGAGTTGCTGCTCGACATCACTCTGGACGAGGGTGCGACGCCTGGACAGCTCCCCATCGATAGGCTCCGCGCCGCGCGACCGTCATCCACCAGTGCACCAACGGCCGAGCTGATCCGGTTCGTTTGCCACCTTCGAACGAAGCTGCCCGCCGCCGTGTCTCGTGGCACGGCGGTAGTCTGGCTGCGTTTCACTCACGACGGCCGTCCGCTGGCAATCGACGACGCCGGCGCCCATCTGGTCGCGACGGCCTGGCTGGACGACGCGCCGATACCGATGACCGCTGTGGTCCGCGACCGGACGTACAGCGTGCCCTGGCAGGCCTGGCGAATAGAGACCGGGCCACATCTCGGGACCCACACCCTTCACCTGTGCGTGACGGCGGCACTGCCGGCGAGCACCGGTCTCGAGCCCGGGGGCGCGTTCGTGCCAGGCAGCTGAGTCGGACGCATCCCGCCTCGCCTCTACGGACGCTCGGCTTGCGTCAGTCGAGCACCCGAACGACTGACGGCGCCGCCGTTGATTCCCGCAGCACCAACTCCGGCACCTCGGGCACGACCAGGTGTTGGATGCCCTCGCCACGGACCGCCCCGAACAGCATCGATACCGCGGCGGCGCCCATCGCTCGCATGGGCATCCGGACCGTGGTCAGGGGTGGATCCAGGAAGTCCTCCACCTGGTGGTCATCGAACGCCATGAGGGACACATCGCCCGGGACTTCGCAGCCTGCGTCCCGGAGCGCGGAACGAGCGCCCAGGGCGGAGGTCAGGTTGGTGGCGATGATGGCGCTTGGTCGCCGCCCCGCAGGCAAGGCCAGCAGGTCGCCCGTGATGCGCCGGGCATCCGCCATCGATGGATCACCGTGCA
>JBBSOS010000321.1:0-3535 GCA_038259505.1 Candidatus Limnocylindrales bacterium
GCCGTCCTTGGGGTATGGGGTGGTCGCTGCCGTGCCGAAGATGCGGGGCGCATTGGTCTCGTTCTCGCAGAACAGCAGCTCCGGAAAGGTGCCGTCGGGACCGGGACCCACGTCCAGGCGAAAGTCGCCGAGCTGGGCGTGTGCCGCGTGGATCGCGCGGCCGTCCGGCTCGACGCTCAGCACCGGCTTCGGCATCGGCTGCGTCCATGCCCAGTCGTTGCGGAACCACAGGGTGGGCAGCACATGGAGCGTGGCCGCCTCGGGACCGACGTTGCGAGCGGTGATGCGCATCAGCACGTCGTCCGGGCCATCCTTGGCGTAGCTGACCTCCACGATCCAGTATCGGTCGTCATCGAAGACGCCCGTGTCGATGAGTTCGTACTCGGGGTCCAGCCGGCCTCTGCGGGCGTTCTCCCCGACCAGCTCGTCGTAGGGGAAGGCCGCCTGGGGATAGTGGTAGCGCCAGCGGAGCCAGGAGTGGCTGGGCACGGCGTCCATGAACCACCAGCATTCCTTGACGTCCTCGCCGTGGTTGCCCTCGCTGTTGGTGAGGCCGAACATGCGTTCCTTGAGGATCGGGTCCCGGCCATTCCAGAGGGCGAGTGACAGGTTGAGCCGGTTGAACAGGTCCGAGATGCCGGCCATCCCGTCCTCGTTCCATCGATACGCTCGCGATCGGGCGTGGTCGTGCGGGAAGGAGGCCCATGCGTCACCGCTGGCGCTGTAGTCCTCGCGCACCGACCCCCAGGCCCGTTCCGCCAGGTACGGGCCCCATCGATACCAGGGGCTGGCGGTCTCGAGGCCCTCCTCCGGCTTGCCCGCGTCCTGCATCCGTTGCCGTTCAGCGCCGCTCACCGCGGACCCCCTCCGATCATGTTCACGTTGGATCCCGAAGCGTCGCAAGACACACCACCGAGCGGGGTCCAACCGGGTAGGTCGCCCCGACGACCGGTATCGCGCCAGCATCCGGGGCCCGCTCACCCGGTGGCGGCACGCTCGTGTCCAGGAGCCGCCGCCAGCCCAGCTCGCCCGGACCCTGTGGCGGCACCGCGAACGCCAGCCCCTCCCACCAGGCGTTGCACATGAGATGCAGCGTCGTCCGGTCGCCATGGAATGTGACCGCGAGGCTCCGCGAGTCGGGACCCAGGTCCGGCTCACCCAGCTGGACACCACCCAGGACGACCTCGGCACGCTCGAGCATGCCCGTCAGGCTCAAGCTGCCGGGATCGCCCAGCAGGGCCTGCATGTTGCGACGGAGGGCGATGAGCCCGCGGGTGAAGGCAAGGACATCGGCGTGACGCTCGACGTCCGCCCAATCGAACCAGGCTCGCGCATCATCATGACAGTAGGCGTTGTTGTTGCCCCCCTGGGTCCGGCGGACCTCGTCGCCCATGAGCAGCATCGGCACTCCGGCTGACAGGAGCGTGAGACTCAGCATGTTTCGGACCTGACGCGAACGCAATGCCTCGACCGCGGGGTCGTCGGTCGGTCCCTCCGCGCCACAGTTCCAACTGCGGTTGTCGTCGCTGCCGTCGCGACCATCCTCGCCGTTCGCCTCGTTGTGCTTGGTCGAGTACGAGACCAGGTCATCGAGCGTGAAGCCATCGTGGCAGGTGACGAAGTTGATGGTCGTCTGGGCCGGCCGGCCCTCCGAGCCATAGATGTCCGGGCTGGCCAGGAACCGCGCCGCGACGCTCGACACCATGCCCGGATCGCTCTTCAGGAACGATCGGACGTCGTCCCGAACTCGCCCGTTCCACTCGCTCCAGCGGTCACCCGGGAAGCTACCGACCTGGTACAGGCCACCCGCGTCCCATGCCTCGGCGATGAGCTTGGCGCCCGCCAGCACCGGATCGGTGTCGATGTCCCAGATGAGCGGCGGGTCCGAGATCGGCTGACCCGCCCGGTCGCGTGACAGCACGGCCGCGAGGTCGAAGCGGAACCCATCGACATGCATGTCGCGGACCCAGTACCGGAGGCTGTCGAGGATGAGCCGGCGGGTGATGGGGTTGCCCGCATCGAGCGTATTGCCGCAGCCGCTGTAGTCCGCGTACGTGCCGCCACCGTCGTCGAGCACGTAGTAGTCGCGGTTCGCGAGTCCCCGGAAGCTGAACGTCGGGCCGTCGGCGCCAGCCTCCGCGGTGTGGTTGTAGACCACGTCCAGGATGACCTCGAGACCGGCCGCATGGAGCGCCTTGACCATGTCCCGGAACTCGTCGGCCACTGCCTGGGCGCCGATCACGCTGGCGTATGCCGCATGAGGCGCGAAGAACGACACCGTCTGATAGCCCCAGTAGTTGACGAGGCCCGACGGCGCCGCGAGGACGTCGAACTGGTGGATCGGCATCAGCTCCACGGCCGTGATGCCCAGGTCCAGCAGGTACGGGATCTTCTCGATGAGGCCCCGGTAGGTGCCCCGAAGGCCAGCGGCCACGCCCGAGTCCGGATGTGCCGTCAGGCCACGTACATGCGCTTCGTAGATGACCGTTTCGCGCAGCGGACGCCCGATGGGTCGGTCATCCTCCCAGTCGTAGGTCGAGAGGTCGACCACGACGCTCTGCATGGAGCGACCGATGTGACCCGGGGTGGGTGGCCCTGCCTCGCGTCGATACCCCTCCGGCACCGCGACGCCGCGGCCATAGGGATCGAGCAGCACCCGCTCGGCATCGAACCGGAGTCCCGCCTCGGGCAGCCACGGACCCTGGGCGCGGTAGGCATACAGTTGCCCCGCTCCGACCCCCGGCAGCGACACGTGCCAGTAGGGACCGGTCCGGTCATGCTGCGGATCGAAGGCGATCACGGCTGACGGCGTGTCGTCGCTCGGCCCGTCGAACAGCAGCAACTGCAGGGCGGTCGCCTCCCGGGCGTAGACCGAGAAGGCGACGCCGCCTGGGTCGACGGTCGCTCCGAGGGGATGGCTGGCGCCGCGCCGTGCTCCGCGCTGTGTGCCGCGCTGCGCACCGGGCCGTGCGACGCCCATGGCCAGGGTCACAGGCCGACGCTGGCCTGCATCATGCCGCCGTCCGCGACGAACGTGGTGGCCGTGCTGTAGGACGCCTTGTCCGAGGCGAGGAACGCCACCAGGCGGCCGATCTCCGCGGGCTCCGCGACCCGCCCGATGGGGATGGCCGACTCCAGCTTGGCGCGCTGGACCGGATCGGCCAACGTCACCTCATCGATGGGCGTGTGGACCGCTCCCGGAGCGACGCCAACGACCGTGATGCCATGCGCGGCCAGCTCCACGCCCGCCGTCCGGGTCAGCATCCTGATACCGCCCTTGGCACAGCAATATGGCGCGTTGCCGGGCATCGGCCAGTCCTCGTGGATGGACGAGATGTTCACGATGTGACCGCCGCCGCCCTGCTTGATCATCTGCTGCGCCGCGATCTGGACGCCGAAGAAGGCACTCTTGAGATCGACGCCGATGACCATGTCGAACTGGCGTTCGGTGGTGTCGAGGATCCCGGAGCGGGTCTCCATGCCCGCGTTGTTGACCATGGCATCGAGGCGTCCGAAGGCGGACACCGTCTGGTCC
>JBBSOS010000322.1:0-3508 GCA_038259505.1 Candidatus Limnocylindrales bacterium
CCTCGCGTGCGACATCATCGTGGCCGCGGATGATGCCGTGTTCGGTCTGCCCGAGGTGTCCCTGGGCATCATGCCCGGCGCCGGAGGCACCCAGCGGCTCACGCGTATCGTGGGCAAGGCGCGGGCGATGGAGCTCATCCTCACGGGCGCACGCATCCCCGCGGTCGACGCCGAGCGATGGGGCATCACCAGCAGGGTCGAGCCGGTCGCGACGATGCTCGCGTCATGCCTGGGCCTGGCAGCCACGATCGCTGGCATGCCGCCGCTTGCCGTCCGGGCCGCCATCGAGGCCATCGACCGGGCGCACGAGACGACGCTCAGCGACGGCATCGCCGAGGAGCGTCGTGCCTTCGCAGCTTTGTTCGACACCGACGACCAGACCGAGGGCATGCGCGCATTCCTGGAGCGGAGGTCTCCCCACTGGACCGGACGGTGACCGAACCGTCGATCCTGCAAGCGCTTGCAGCCCCGGAAGTACCATCGGCCTGGACCACATCCCCGACGCGCACATCCGCGGGCCAGGCGACGAGTGCTGAGCGCCGTTCGGCCCCTGGCCTGCCCATTCGGGCTGCCCGATCGAGGCGGGGTCCTGCCCCTGGACACGGGTCGGTACGGGTCGCTCGGGTGACCTTCGGGTCATCCTGGTGACGTTCGGGCCGGGTGCTACTCTCCCGGCCATGGTCAGAGACCTCGGCCGCCCCCTGCGCGACGCCTGGATCGTCAGCGCCCTGCGCACGCCCATCGGACGGTATGGTGGCGCCCTTCGCTCGGTACGCCCCGACGACCTGGCGGCCCTCGTCATCGCTGCCGCCGTCGAACGGGCGCGTGTCGATCCCGCCGAGGTCGATGACGTCGTCCTGGGGAACGCGAATGGCGCCGGGGAAGACAACCGGAACGTGGCGCGTATGGCAGCCCTGCTCGCGGGGTTTCCCGTCAGCGTGGCCGGGCAGACCATCAATCGCCTGTGTGGTTCGGGCCTCCAGGCCATCAACATCGCCGCGCACACGATCATGGTCGGCGATGGCGAGGTGCTGGTCGCAGGGGGGGTCGAGAGCATGACCCGGGCTCCGATGGTGATGCTCAAGCCCGAGACGGCCTTCGAGCGCGGCGAACGGCGACTGGCCGATACGACGCTGGGCTGGCGGTTCCCGAATCCCCGTCTGATCGAACGCTATGGCAACGACTCCATGGGTGAGACCGGGGAGAATGTGGCTGAGCGCTACGCAGTCAGTCGCGAGGACCAGGACCAGTTCGCGTTCCAGAGCCAGCGCCGCACCGCGGCAGCGGTCGCGACCGGTCGGTTCGACGAGCAGCTCGTGTCAGTCCCCGTCACACAGGATGACGGGAGCATCCTCACGGTCGATCGGGATGAGCACCCGCGCGGCGACACGACGGCCGAGAAGCTGGCGCGGCTCAAGCCCGCCTTTCGCAGCGGTGGCAGCGTCACGGCCGGCAACAGCTCCGGCATCAATGACGGGGCCGCAGCCGTGGTCCTGGTCGAGGCCGAGCGCGCTCGCTCGCTGGGACTCCGGCCGATGGCGCGCATCGTCAGTACCGCGGTGGCGGGTGTCGAGCCTTCCGTGATGGGCCTCGGGCCCGTGCCGGCCACGCGCCGCGCGCTGGAGCGTGCCGAGCTGCGGGTGACGGACCTTGATCTGATCGAGCTCAACGAGGCATTCGCGAGCCAGAGCATCGCGTGCGTCCGGGAGCTGGGTCTGGATATGGATCGAGTCAACGTGAATGGGGGCGCGATCGCGCTTGGTCACCCGCTGGGCATGAGTGGTGGGCGTCTCATGACGAACCTCGTCCACGAGCTCCGGCGACGCGGTGGCCGATACGGACTAGCGACCATGTGCATCGGTGTCGGGCAGGGCATCGCGACCATCGTCGAGCACCTGGATGAGACGGGAGCGGCGGCATGAACGACGAGCGTTGGGAGGACACCGCGAGTGGATGGTCCTCCCGTACCGATGGCGCCAGCACGGCGACGGCTGAACCGGTCGATCGTCGCTGGTTCGAGGAGGCGCTGCGCGCGCAGGGATTCTGGGTGGAGCCGCCCCCGGTCGACGAGCGCCCCGCGCCGCCGGAGCCATCCTTGGTCGACGAGCGGCCCGCGTCGCCGGAGCCGGATCCTAGCCGACCGGAGTACCCCGACGACAGTGCCTGGACGGGGTCGCTGACGCGCGAGGGCGGGGTCGTGGCCGACGCCGCCCCGGATGACGGACCGCTTGCCGCCGACCTCGACGCGGACGGGTCGTCCGACGATCCATGGTCTGACGACGAGGTGGTGGCACAAGCGGAGGAGGCCACCGCTGCGGCTGAACTTGGTCCGAGCGTCACTGCCAAGCGGCCGGTCACCGAGTCTGCGACGGCAACGGTCTTGACCACGACCGCGTGGCCGGTCATCGGCGCGCAACCTGCCCGCGTGGTGGCAGCGCCTGCCGCTGCCCACGAACCGGCGGTCACACCGGCGCGCCGGCCGGTACCTCCCGCAACGTTGCGCGCCGGCACGCCACCGGTGCCGACCGGCGCCATCGTCGCGCGGCTGTCGAGGGTGGCCGCACCGGCCGCCAGTCCGGCGATCGACTCGACGCCCGAAGCGGTGTCCGCGCCGGGCGCCGCTCCGGACGACATGCCGGCCGCCTCCTTGTTCGTCGTCGATTCGACCCCGGTCGCCATCGAGGCTCCGTCCGCACCTGCGCACACGGCGATCGAGGAGGCTCCGGCGATCGAGGAGGCTCCAGCGATCGAGGAGGCTCCAGCGATCGAGTTGGCCGACCCGTGGACGCTTCCCAAGCTCCAGTCGGGACTCGCCGCTGGGGACCGCGCTGCAGGAGAGGCCCGTGTTGCAGGAGAGCCCCGTGTTGCAGCAGAGCCCGACGATTCAGCAGATCCTGCAGCCGACATAGCGCCGGTCCTGGCCCCGGTGGCAGTCCCCGCACTCCCCGTCGATGCGGCTTCCCCTCAGTTGGTCGAGTCGGTCCCGGACCTGCCAGTCGAGCCCGATCCGTTGACGCCGCTGCGCGTGTCGCCGATGCACTTGGTCGCTGACGTCCCAGCGCGCCCCATCCCGATGATGACCCCTGTCCCCGCGGCTGCGACAGCGGTACCTGCGGATGCCGCAGCCACCAGCGCCGAGATCACGGCGCGTGCCGAGGCCGACCTGCAGGCCCAGGCGCCCGGGAGCCGGATCGCGGCCGTCGAGGTCCCTGCAGCATCAGCGGTCGCGGTCACGCCGGACCGACCCATGCCGGCCCCGCATACGATCGCAGCCGTCAGCGCTCCGACGATGCCCGTCGACCCGTTTCCGGCCAGGCCCTCGGGCATCCCTGCCCCTTCTAAACGAACGCCGTCTGCCACGGTCGGTACGACCGTCGACGGCGGTGAGAGTGACCTGTGGGGCCTTGTCGGCGAGCCCGGCAGGGCCGCGCCGGTGATCTCTGACCCCCCAGCGTCGAGCGCCGCGTCGCGGTCAACGACGATCCTGCTGACGATCTTCGTCGCCCTC
>JBBSOS010000323.1:0-3495 GCA_038259505.1 Candidatus Limnocylindrales bacterium
CGCTCGAGGCGATGCTGCCGCAGGACCACTTCGTCCTGGGTGTGGACTCGCACACGGCACTCGTCCTCGACCTGGACGAGGGCACCGCCAGCGTCCTCGGAGTGGGTGGCGTCACGGTCCGAGCGGATGGCTGGCAGGAGGTGTTCCCGACCGGCACGACGGTGCCCCTCAGCGCCCTTGCCGACGCCGCTCGCGTTCATGACCGGTCCGGTCGTGCGGCCACCGGGGCGGCCGATACCAGCACCCGCGCGGCGTCCGTCGACCCTGGACCGGCACCGCTCGACCGGGAGGTGCGGGACCTTGAGGAGCGGTTCGCCGCCGATCTCCGCGACGGGCGGATCCCGGATGCCGTGCGGGCCGTGCTCACGATGGACCAGGTGCTGCTGGACTGGTCCCGGGACACCGATGGCACGGACGACCTCTTGCGCGCCCGAGGGGTCTTCCGATCGCTCATCGCGCGACTGGGGGACCGGGCCACCGAGGCAGACGACGCGAGTTCGATCGATCGGTGGGCGCCGGTCGTGAACTTGCTCAGCGAGATGCGTGGTCGCGCTCGCTCATCGGGCGACTTCCAGTTGGCGGACACGATCCGGGACACCCTAATCGCCGCGGGCATCGAGCTGCGCGATGGCAAGACGGGAACAAAGTGGCAGGTGCGGCGGGACGCGTGAATCGCGCATGTCCACACCGGCCACCGCACCTCCCGTCGATGTCCCTGAAATCGGATCGCGGGCGATGAGGCTCGGCCTGGGATCGGATAGAGGGCGATGAGACTCGCTCTGTCCCCGGAGAGCGTGCTGCGGGTCGCGGGGTTGCGCTGGGTCCTCGCCGCCCGACTCTCGAACGCCATCGGCAGCAGCGCCCTGCTGACCGTGCTCGGGTACCAGGTCTACCAGCTCACCCGCGACCCGCTGTCGCTGGGCCTGCTGGGTCTTGTGGCCGGTCTCCCCGCACTGGCCCTCGGCCTGTTTGGCGGGCATGTCGCGGACCGGCGCGACCGGCGCACCATCGTGGCGCTGACGTCCGCGTCGCTGGCGGCAGAGGTGCTGCTGCTGGCCATCATCTCCTTTGGTTCGCACGATGCCACGCTGTTCGCGATCCTTGGCGTCGTGTTCCTCACGGGTATCGCGAGTGGCTTCGAGCGACCCGCACTGACGGCCTTCGAGGCCCAGGTGATCCCCCTCGATCGTGCGACCCAGGGGGCATCGTGGGCCAGCACGATGTGGACCGCGGGAGGACTCATCGGACCCGCGATCGGCGGCCTGGCTGTGGCGTTCGTGGGGATCCCGTCCACATACCTGCTCATCGCAATCGTGCTCGTGGTGACCCCGATGGCCATCCTGCGTATCGCTCGCCAGCCCGTGCCTCCCCCCGTGGTGGGGGAGTCGTTCCTGACGAGCGTGAGCGAAGGACTCCGATTCGTGTTCAAGCGGCAGCAACTGTGGGGCGCCATGAGCCTCGACCTGTTCGCGGTCCTGTTTGGCGGTGTCGAGGCGTTGATGCCCCTCTTCGCCGAGGACATCCTGCACGTCGGCCCATTCGGCCTCGGGCTGCTCCGGACGGCCCCGGCCATCGGGTCACTGGTGGTGCTGCTGGTGGCGACGAGGCGGCCGCCGCACGCCCACGCGGGTCCCTTGCTGATGCTGGTCGTGGCCGGGTTCGGCGTCGCCACCATCGTGTTCGGCCTCTCGACCAGCTTCCCGCTCTCCCTGCTGGCGCTGGCCGTTCTCGGAGGCACGGACGCGGTGAGCGTGATCATCCGCACCGTCACGGTCCGCATCTACTCGCCCGAGGTGCTCCGCGGCCGGATCGCCTCGGTCAACTTCCTGTTCATCGGTGCGTCCAACGAGCTGGGTGCCTTCGAGAGCGGCCTCGCCGCGAGCCTGCTGGGCGCGGTGCCCGCCGTGCTCCTTGGCGGGGTCGTGACCATCGCCGTGACCGGGCTGGTGGCCACGTTTGCGCCCAAGCTGCGGCGGCTGGACCTGGGGGAGGCGACCCTGGAGGCCGAGGAGCTGACCACGTTCCGGGACACCCTCGCGCCTGGCTGATCACGGGATACCCTCGCGCGTCGACCTCGTGGATCCCACACGGCACGATCGACCTGCTGTCATCCTTCGCGGATGCCTGAACTCGTAGAACCGCACGACGCGCGTCGGGCCGGTCGCCTGCGCATGAGCCCCGCAGCTGCAGCCCGGATCGCCCGCGACCCCTCGACCGACGATGAGCAACTCCTGGAGCGCCCACCCGCCTCGTTCCAGCATTCCGACACGTGGCGATCCCTGCGGATCCTGGCCGAGTTCGTGGAAGGCTTCGATGCGATGGCGTCCGTGGGCCCGGCCGTCACGGTCTTCGGTTCGGCGCGGAGCGCACCCGGCAGCCCCTCGTACGAGACCGCACGGCTCATCGGACGGCGACTCGCCGAGGCCGGCTACGCGGTCATCACGGGTGGTGGGCCGGGGATCATGGAGGCCGCGAACCGCGGCTGTCGCGAAGGTGGCGGGCTATCGGTCGGCTGCAGCATCGAGCTGCCGCACGAGGAAGGAGCCAACGCCTACGTCGACCTGGGCATCGATTTCCGGTACTTCTTCGCGCGCAAGGTCATGTTCGTCAAGTACGCGGACGCCTTCGTCATCCTCCCCGGAGGCTTTGGCACGCTCGATGAGTTGTTCGAGGCGCTGACGCTCATCCAGACGGGCAAGATCCGCCACTTCCCGGTGATCCTGTTCGGTTCCAGCTACTGGTCAGGTCTGCTCGACTGGCTCCGGAGCACGCTCGTCGAGGACGGCACCGTGTCCCTGGGCGACCTGGACCTCCTCGCGGTCACGGATGACCCGGAGGAGGTCGTTCGGCTGGTCCGCGGCGACACGGAAGCGGTCGCCGCCGCCAGCACCCAGGATGACGGTGACGATACCGGTCGACCGGACGTCTGACCGTCCCGGCCCTTCCGCGTCCGGCCCCTGAGCACGTCCGGTCGAGGCGCACGCGCCACTGTCTGCTCTCGGCCTTCAAGGCGCACGAGGCATGTCACGTGAACGATGGCCGGGCCCTGGGGCATCGACCTCTCGATGACCCAGGGCCCGATGAGGAGCCCCGAGCCGCAGCCACCCAGTGACCGGGCCCAGGGATACGGACCGCCGTCAGACGGTCAAGGGTTACCGCGAGATGATGGTCATGCGATCGGACGACTGGAGCACGCCATTGGACACGCTGTCCCCAAGGGCGCGGGTGAGGGACCCTGGTGCACGCCGTCCGACGTAGATCGCATCGTATCCGTGCTCCTCGGCCACATGGGCGATCTCCTCGGCGGGATCACCGACCGGCGTGTAGAGGGCCGGCTCGATCCCGCGCTCCAGCAGGATGTTCGCGGCTTCGCGTGCGGCAGTCGCGATCTCCGGCAGGACCGTCACCACGCCGATCTCGACATCCGCAGCCACGGCAGCGTCCGCCGCCTGCATGAGCGCCCAGTACGCCTCCTCGGTCCCGTCGTACGCGACC
>JBBSOS010000324.1:0-3490 GCA_038259505.1 Candidatus Limnocylindrales bacterium
CGCCCGCCGTGATGGTGGCGAGTCCGGATGGCGCCTGCTTCGAGTGCAGGTGGAGGTACACACGATGTGGCGACGACAAGCGGTGGCATCCCTGACGGCGATACTGGTCGCGGGCCTGGCGGTGGTGCCTGGCGTCGGTGCCGTTTCGCCGGCGCGGGCAGCGACACCTATCGACTGGCCGACCTATCGTGGCGACGCCTCGCGCTCGGGTGTCTCGCCCGGGAGCGGTCCAGCGCACGACCCGACCCAACTGTGGAAGGTGACCACGACCGGCAACATCGCATCCGAGCCTGCGGTCGTCGACGGCATCGTCTACATCGGCAGCGATGATGGCATCCTGCACGCGCTCGACGCGGTGACCGGTGCCGAACGGTGGCACTACACTGGCGAGGCCGCCATGTCGTCTTCCCCAGCCGTGGCCGATGGCACGGTGTTCGTCGGCTCCGGGAACGGGATGCTCTACGCACTCGATGCGGTCACAGGCAGCGAGCGCTGGCGGTTCGCCGGAGCACGGGCCGACACTGGTCCAGCGGTCGTGGACGGGGTGGTCTATTCCGGCAGCGACGACGGGAACCTGTATGCCATCGACGCCACCACTGGCGCCAGGATCTGGGCGGCTGCCCTCGGTGACGATGCCTCGCGATCACCTGCCGTGGCGGACGGACTGGTGGTCATCGGCAGCGCCGACTCGGCGATCCATGCTGTCGATGCCGCGACCGGCAAGGAGCGCTGGCGGTTCCAGACGGACGGTGGCGTCATCTCGACGCCTGTCGTGGTCAACGGCGTGGTCTTCGATTGCGCCTTCGAGGGTGACGCGAACCGGATGTACGCCCTGAACGCCATGACCGGTGCGGAACTCTGGCGGTTCTCGACCAAGACGGGAGACTCGGTCTGGCCACCGATCGTCAACGGCGCGGATCTGTACACCGGCGGCAGCGACGGCAACCTCTACGCCCTTGACGCCATGACCGGTGCCGAGCGCTGGCGATTCCAGACCGGCGGTGAGATCAACGCGTCCCCCACGCTCGCCGGAGGCATCATCTATCTCGTCAACCAGGCAAGCCAGATGTACGCGGTCGATGCGGCGACCGGGCACGAGGTGTGGCAGCTGCCCATCGACGCCGGTTCCGAGAAGGGACCGTCGATCGCCGATGGTGTCGCGTACTTCGGCACCTCTGCTGGCAGCGTCTACGCCATCGGCGCCGGGACTCCTGGCGGTCAGCCATCCGGTTCCGCACCCGGAGGGCAGGCATCCGTCGCCCCGGCCGCGCCGACAGGCATCCCGGCCGCTGGGTTGCGACCAGCGCAACTCAACGTCAAGTCGCTCTTCGATTCGGCGCAAGGGACGTTCACCGCGCAAGGTCCGGTCTGTGGATCGGGCACGACCACGGACGTCGTCCAGATAACCGACACCGGCGTTCGGGCCTTCTTCGACGACCAGAAGACGTTCGACTGCGCGGATGGTTCGGGGACGTTCACGCTGCACGCCATCGTGACGGTGAAGCCCTGCCAGCCCCTGGACGATGGATGGTGGGTGGTGGAGGGTGGTACGGGGCGCTATGCGCACCTACGGGGCGGGGGCGCGGACGTTGGAAGCTACTTCGTTGGGGCAGGCTCCCCCGGCGATTCCTGCAACGCAGACGGCGTCGCCGATGTCTTCACCGGCTTCATGACGCAGTAGCCCTCGGGGCCGACCCATGTGGCCCCCGTGGCAACCGTTGCCCGGCCGCTCGCCTTGATCATCGGCCGCAGCCCGTCGATGACGTCGCCGCTCTCGGCGACACCGACGTCGCCGAGGCCAGTCCCAGGGCAGGGTGTCCGGGGCGACATCGCCGTGGGCATGACCGGACAGCACGGCATAGGATGCTCTGCGGTACGCCCTGCGCCGGGGCGGTCGGCCGCCTCTACATCGACCTTCGCACGCCCCCTCCATGCGCTGGCTGACGGGAGCGCACATGCGTGGGTCATCACAACGGGCGACTTGCCCCATTCATCCGTTTCGTGACGCGTATGCAGCACCCGCAGACGGTCATTCATGTGGATGAAGCGACAGAGCGGGAAGCACGTGTGTGGCTTCGACGCCACGAGCTTTGCCGTCATGCGACGCGAGCGCCTCCTGCGGCCACGGTCGACCGGGGCGGGCACGGTGGCTGGTCACGCCCGGTGCCGGCCCTCGCGGGCTATGACGCGCTCATCGGGGCAGCCGAATGGCTCGCTCACCCAGCAGGCGGCATCCCTGGCCATCGATGGCGCCTGCCGGGCGCTGCGCCTGCCGACGGTCCGTATCCAGCACGGGGAGCTCGCCGATGCGGCGACTCGGGACGGGCTCACCCACCGGGCCTTCCTCGCCGAGGTCCTGGGTGCCGAGATGGACGAACGCGACGGCCGGCGTCAGGAGCGGCGCATCGCCGATGCCCGTCGCGACGGCTACCAGCTGCTCATCCAACGGGTCCATGAGGGCGGCATCGCCGGGATCGCCGTGTACGACCTCTCGCGGTTGGCGCGAAACGTCCGGCTCATGGCCAACCTCCTCCACGAGCTCGACCGCCAGCAGATCGCCATCCGCGCGGGTAACCTGCCCAACACCCGCATGGATTCTGCAGTGGGGCGGTTCATGTTTCACATGTTGGTGTCGGCCGCCCAGTTCCAGCGCGACCTCGACTCCGAGCGGATGACTGCTCAGATGGCCAGAGTCTTTCCTGGATGGAGGGCACCGAGGGAACGATCGTTTCGGCTACAGGACCTTGAATGATGACACCGGCGGGGTCGTCCATCCGCGCACACTAGTGCCGGTCCCTGGGGAGGCGGCCGTCGTCGTCCGTACGTTCCAGGAGTTGACGAAGCGGCCGTTCTCTGAGGTCGCTCAGCTTTTCAACGCGGAGGGCGTCCAGCATCGGCAAGTCCGTGCGTGGACCAGCAACAGCGTGAAGGACCTATGGCGCCGCCGCGAAGTATACCGAGGCAATGTGACCACCGGTCGCGGACTCGACGTCCGGCCGGGCCGCCACGAGCCGATCATCGATGACCGGACGTACCGCGACGCGGTCGCCGCAGTGGAGGCGCGTCGGCGACACCAGGGTCGTCGCCCGCCGACCGCCAAGCGCCTGTACATGCTCCGCGGTCTGATCTTTTGTTCGGGTGGCGCGAGGATGCGGGGCGAGACTCGAGTGTCGCGAGGCCAGGAATGGCGGTATTACGGCTGCCCGGTCGCCGATGGACGCACCGCACGACTGGATGATACCGGGGCACTGGCCCGATGCGACGCACGCCGAGTCCCGGCCAGTACCGCCGAAGCAGAGGTAGTCGCCCGCTTGTCCAGATTCTTGATTCCGTCAGAGGTGACGGACGCCGCTCGGAAGGAGCTCCATGACCGCCTCAAGGATGTGAAGCCCGTCGTCGCGGACGACCAGCGTTCGCGTCTCCAGACCCGTCTCGCTCGGCTCATGGATTTGTACTCCTGGGGCGATTTGCCGGAGACGCAGTACCGCCG
>JBBSOS010000325.1:0-3467 GCA_038259505.1 Candidatus Limnocylindrales bacterium
ACCGATGGCGCGCATGGGTCATCCGATGACACCTGCGACGCGTCCATGGCCAGTCGGACCACCAGCTCCGTCCCCTCCGAGGAGTCGGCCATGACGGTGATGTCGATGAACAGGTCCTCCGCGGAACGCTTGGCGATCCGCGTCACGGCCCGCGTGCCTGCCGATCGGGCCGTCGTCTCCACGAAACTGGCGGTGGGCGTCGCTGCCGTGAAGCAGCTGTCTGACCTGCCCGATGCCACCTTCGACGGAGCGACGCTGATAGCCAGGGCAAGCCCATCCATGTCGTCCGTCATCCGGATCAGGGCCCCGTCCTCGACCGATGGACGCCAGCGCCTCCACGGCACTCCATCATGGTCAGCGGCATGCAGACGCGCACGCTCGGCGCGCGAGCCGGTCGCCACGCGGTCGCGACTCATCGTCCCTCGCCGCCGTAGCTGGGGTAGACCGGTGTCCTGATAGGCCGGCGCGTGCGGTTCACCCGCGCAGGGTACTAGCCCATATGGGCTATGCGCCGAAAACGAGGGTCAGAAGGGAGAAGACCCGACCAGGCGTGGGACGCGTTTCGCTTGGTCGGGTATCTCAGACCCTACGCGCCGGAGGCAGGCGAACGCATAACGGGAACGTCGCAGATGGCTGGCGCATGCCGCCGTGGCGGTTGCGATCAGTGATGTGCCTCGTGCGAGGGTACTTGCCAGACGTCGAACGGATGTTCTAATCTGTCCGGATGAGAGAAGGTCCGACCGTCCCGCCGCCACGAGCAGAGGCGTCCGTGAACGCGACGTACTTCGACAACCGTTGGCGGCTCGAGGCCCGCACCGACGCTCACCTGTGTGCCGCCACGGCATACCCGCCGATGCTGGGGGTCGTGGCGCGTTCTGCCGTCCGGCTCGGTGAATACCTGGCCATCATCATCGATGGATGGACACCCGATGAGCCGCCCTCTCCGCTGTTTCACAGTGAGTGGCGCGACGTCTCGGAACTCATCGCGGAGTTCGAGGGTCAACGCCCACGCTGAACGAGCGGCCAAGCGGCCAGCGGCCAAACCGCCAGCCGCCTCGCGCCACCAGGCGGCCAAACCTCTTGCTATCGCTTCTCGCAGCCGACCCCGTCGCGGTCGCCGTCATGATCCTTGTACGCGTCATGCGGATCCGTGCGGCCCGCGATCGCCAGGATCCTCTCGACCTGCCTGATGCTGACGGCGGGGGAGGTTTCCGCATGCATGCGACCTGCTCGACCTGTGGTGCCAAGCTCGGTATCGGTCGGCGACTGACGGGTGCGACGCAGTGCGAGGGCTGCGAGGACGCTGCCCGACGAGTGCAGCACGCCGCGAGGAAGGCGACCGAGGCGCGCATCTCGCGCGTCCGACACAGCGCTCAGCGGTACATCGACGACAAGTACCTGACGCAGCAGGAGGCGACAAGCCTCGTCGCGACTGCCCAGGCGGAAGGGATGACGGGGAAGAGCACGAGGTCATCCTCGAGACCTTCAGGGGTCAGGTCCGGGTGGCACGGTGCGATCCGGGTCGGGTCGCACCGCTGTCGTCCTGCGCGATCTTCCTGATGCAGGGACCATAGGACAGGGTGGGAGCATCGTCAGGCTGTCGCGAACGATCAGCCTGATCTCGACTGCAGCATTCGCACCCGCCCGAGAAGGAAGCACATCATGGCCAGCGTGAGCGTCCGCTACTTCGTCCACGATATCGACGCGGCGATCAGCTTCTATTCGGAGTTACTCGGTTTCCACGTCGACATGCGCCCGAACGACTCGTTCGCGATGCTCTCCCGGGGTGACCTTCGGCTCGTGCTCAGCGTACCTGGTGGCGGGCCGGGCGGCGGTCAGGCCATGCGTGACGGCCGACTGCCTGAACCAGGCGGCTGGAACCGCTTCCAGATCGAGGTCGCGGACCTCCATGTCAGCGTCGACGCGCTGCGAGCGCATGGCGCTCACTTCCGTGGCGACATCATCATCGGCGTCGGCGTCAAGCAGATCGTCGTGGACGATCCCTCGGGTAACCCCGTGGAGCTCATCGAACCCATGGTCAACGAGGCTAGGCTATCGGGAACGGCCCAACCGATGGGGCGAGCGGCCGATAGTCACTGACGCGGTCTCGGCTTCTACTGGGCGTCGCCCACGAAGGGCAAAGGCCACGGGGTCAACAAGCAACGTGCCGGGACCACGGTGCCCGCGACTTTCACGCTCGACACAGGGTCAACGCGAGCACGCCCCTCGCATCAGGCCGGCCCAAGGTCCGTCGAGCCGACTGCTCCACCAAGGCCCCCGTTCCCGGCACCCAGTGGATGGCGCGGGCATTCGGCGCGAAAGGCCTCAGCCGTGACGTCGCGGCCTGCACATATGCCTGGCATGTACGTGCCCACTGGGATGACGGACCACTCGCCTGCCGAGAACAACGCACCAAGCCCACCGACGGTATCGTCCACTCCGGGCTCTACCAGTACCAACTCGCGCCTCGATAATCGGGCGTGGATGGGCTGTGCGACCCTACATGTGACGCTCGTGCGCCCAGCGTCACCGCGGTGCGATACTGACCCCATGCGCCCGTAGCTCAGCGGATAGAGCATCTGACTTCGGATCAGAGGGTCGGGGGTTCGAGTCCCTCCGGGCGCGCAACCATTTCACGCACGAATCAGGTCGTCGGACCCGTTCCATCGACTTCCTGACCGGGTGCTTGACCACCAGCGTGACCACTTCGCCGGTCCAGAACATCCCTGTTCGGGTGTCTTGGCGGCCACCAGACCGGGTGTCATCCGGGACCGGACGGATCGATGGCACCATGGCGGGCTATGCCAACGACGCTGCCTCATCGCGCGCTGGTCGATGATCGGTGGATGGAAGCCGGCTGCTATCGCCGCCGGGACAGGCAGACGATACGCAGAGATTTTGCCTGGGGCGGTGGTCCCTGAGGGTGCAATCCAAGATGCGCCCTTGGTCCCCAACGCACATTGCCCCAGTGGCGGCGCCCTGATTGCTGGACTCCGGCTTTCCGGCCCGTGCCGAGGGCCGACAGATGTGCCACAACATGCACAGATACGCACTGTCCGCAGGGGCCCGCTGGGGTGTCCGCAGGGTCCCGCTGGGTCCCGCAAGCCGGCAGTTGCGACGGTCGTCGGGCTGCATGAAGGACCTGAACCAGCGCGGCACCAGCCAGCCGACCACTGCGATCAGGACAGCGGGATGAATAGCTCTCGAACCGGTCCTATGTTCGGCGTGCCCGTCGCGGGAGTCTACAGGCAGCATGAGGGCCCGGAGCCGCGTGACCTGCGGCGCTAGGTGCTGGCCGTCCCCACGAGCTGGCCGCTGGCGTCGAATCCCCTGACCGATGCCACCTCATCGTCGCCCGGCCACCAGGCCATGAACCTGCCGTCGCCGAGCGTGGCGTCGAGCACGAGCCCGGACGTGGTCGTGACCTCGACCCGGGTGACCTCGGGCGGGGCCTCGCCGTCGACCGA
>JBBSOS010000326.1:0-3404 GCA_038259505.1 Candidatus Limnocylindrales bacterium
ATCCGTGCCTGCCAGCACCGCGACGCGCTCGGTCGCGCGCAGGCGGAGCGCCATGCGCCGCTCGCGTCGGGAGGGCAGGGGCAGGATCCGGCGCATCAGGGCGGTGGACCGCTCCAGGGCCGTGTCGATCTCGGGCACCTCCGCGTCCCCGCCCACCATGTCCGGGGCCACCACCCGGTTCACGTGCAGGAGGTCCTCACCTGCGCCCTCGAGCAGCTCTCCCACGAACAGCGACTGGTCCTTGGCGGCGGGGCCTGCGTGTGTGGTCAGGGTCAATCGGTCCTGGGCGCGGGTCATGGCCACGTAGAGCAGCCGGCGTTCCTCCTCCAGGTGGATGTCGCCCTCGGGGACCGGCTCCCGGAGCAGCTCCGTCGGGAAGTAGCCGCCCCAGCCCTCTTTCGTGGGCCACTCGTTGGCGAGCAGGCAGGGCACGAACACGTGGCGGAACTCCAGGCCCTTGGCCTGGTAGAGCGTCATGAGTCGGACACCCTCGACGTCCTCCGTGAGCTCGACGCTGGTCGGCAGCTCACCGCCCGCCGCCTGATAGGCATCGAGGTAGTCGACGAAGCCTGCCAGCGTGCCAACTGGATGGCCCTGCTGCCAGTCCGCGGCGAAGCGCAGGAAGCTCGCGATGTTGACCACGGTCCGGTGTGCGTCCGTGGTATCCGTCGCGATGAGGTCCAGCACCTGGCCGGAGAGCTCCAGGAACCGCTCGAGCAGCGTGAACGGCCCGTCGCGCCACGTGCGGGGTTGGAGTTCCTCGATGACGCCGAGGAGCCGTCGGAGCCTGGCACGCGTGGTCGGCGCGACCTGCGCGTCCGCCTCGAACTCGCCAGTGGCCACGATGCCCCGGATGGCGTCGATGAGGTGCCGCCGGTCGAACTTCGCCAGGCGCGAGATGCGCAGGATCTCCAGGGCATCCAGGCGCCACGGTCCGGCGGTCATCATCCGGCCCAGCGCAATGTCATCCTGGGGGTCCGCGATGGCTCGCAGGCTCTGTTCCAGGTCGCGGATCTCGGGTGTCGCGAACAGTGACAGGCCACCCGCCACGGTGTACGGGATGTCCTCGTCGCGCAGTCGGGACACGATAGCTTCGCGGTGTTTGTGCTTGCGATACAGGATCGCGACATCCGACCAGCGCGGGTGGTCGGCGTCCAGTCGAGCGCGGATCGCATCGACGATGGCCACGGCCTCGTCCTCGGGTCCCGCGCAGGCGATGAGCTCGACCGGCTGGCCCGCCTCCCGGTTCGTCCAGAGGTGCTTGTCCGGCTCGAACCGCGACGCATTCCGCTCGATGAGGCGGTTGGCCGCAGTCAGGACACGCTGTACGGAGCGAAAGTTCTGTTCGATGCGCATGCGCGCAGGCGGGCCCGGCGCTGGTCCATCGGGATCGTGCGTCGGCGGCATCGAGAAGCGTCGGTCGAACTCGCTGAAGGCGGCATAGCTCGCCCCCCGGAAGCGGTAGATGGACTGGTCGTCGTCACCCACCACCATCACATTGTCGGGTCGGTCCGGCGTCCGGCCCAGCAGCTCGATGAGCTCGATCTGGGCGATGTTGGCGTCCTGGAACTCGTCCACCAGGAGGTAGCGGAACTGACGCTGCCAGCGTCGAAGGAGGTTCGGTCGGACCTTGAACAACTGCGTGACGGCGGCGATCATCTCGCCGTAGTCGAGCGCTCCCCGGGCGACGAGCTCGGTCTGGTACGCGCGGTAGACAGCCGCAAGTTCCGTGAGGCGCATCACTTCCAGCGCGGCACCGTCCGTGACGTAGGTGGCGGCGAGCGCGTCGATCTCTGGGTGGAGTTCCGCGGGGATCTGCTTCCTGGGGACGGCTCCGCCGGTGCCGGCGACCGCACGACGCGCTTCTCGGTCGGCGGCCTTGGTGGCCGTGTCGGGAGCGTAGGTGGGTGTGTGGCCCGCGTCCTCCGCCCGTTCGTGCTTGCGGATGGCCGCGTAGGCACCCCGGACATCGCGTGGTCCGCGCAGGTTGCCCTGGGTGGCGAGCCGGATGGCGGCATCTTCGTAGCTGCCGAACCGGTCCTCGAAGACGGCCAGCTCCTCCGCCACGAACCGCTCGAGATCGACAGGAGTGACCAGCTCGTCCTTGGCCCGGTTGATGAGCTTCACGAACTCCGCAAGCGCCCAATCCGTGTGGTAGATCAGGGGCAGCTGCGGCCGGATGTCCCGCAGCAGGAGGTATTGGCCGATACCGTCCAGCACGTCCGGATTGGGCGGCATGCCCGCTTCCGAGGCCGATTCGGAGAGGATCCGGTGGCAGAAGCTGTGGAAGTTGGACACGCTCAGGTGGGCGCTGCGCCCGGCGCCAAGGGTCGTGGTCAGTCGGTCCTGGAGCTCCCTGGTCGCCTTGACGTTGTAGGTCAGGACCAGGATCTGCTCGGGTTTCAAATCCGGACGCGTCTCCAGCAGGAACCGCACCCGCTCCACGATCACCCGCGTCTTGCCGGTCCCCGCACCGGCGATGACGACCAGCGGCCCGTCACCGAACTCGACGATGCGCTGCTGCTCGGGCGTCAACGGGATTGGTGCCTGGTCGTGCTTGGGCTGCACCTCCGCCGCGGACTGCATGTCAAATGAGCGCGTGGATGACGGGGCCGAAAACATGGAACTCCTGTTCGTGTCGTCCCACCATCGCAGCCCCGGTGCATTCAGGCACCGGCCCGAACGTACCGGTCGCAGGTGTCAGATGCTCCCGTCCCAAGCGCGGTCATGACCCGACGATCGACTGGTGACGATCGGCACCTGGACGACGTGGTCGTGACAGACAGTTGGCACGACCTCCTGCGACGATACGCACACGAGATCAGGGATGTGCCGAGCATGTCCGATCGACTATCAAGAGCGCTCGAGAGACCCGGCTCGATGACGGCGCGGCAACCGGTTCGCTCCCTCCGAGCGACCCACGGTGCCCCTGCCGGGTGCGATAGGTCAGGAGGACCTCGGATGCCAGCAGGACAGACATGGCACGACCCCGGGCTCGGCGCGATGCCGGGTCTGGGCAACGACCGCCCGCGCGGTGGCGCGGAGCTCAAGGGCGAGCTGGACCCCGGCCTGGCGGTGGTGCGCTACCTCTACGACAACTCGCGTATCGACGCCCGCTGGAGCGTGCTCGACGAGCGCGGCGTCACCTGGTGGGGCCACGGGCTCGCTCAGCGGGTGTGGTCGGAAGCAGGCATCGATGACGACGGCATCGAGATCTTTCGGGTGGTCGCCCGCACCGACCTCCTGCGCGACGTCACGGACATGCCCTGGGCGCTGGCCGCCATCGACGCCGGCAACGGGATGTCAGCCGGCAGCGCGCTCATCGCGGATGCCGATGCCCGCACGGTCGGACTGGTCGCGAGCATGTGGGTCCATGAGCAGTCGATGGCGTGGGTCGCGAGCAC